>NZ_RZSA01000202.1:0-8031 GCF_003998075.1 Mesorhizobium sp. M2A.F.Ca.ET.037.01.1.1
CTATGGCATCTACGCCGTGCCGGAGATCTCGACGGTCGGCCTGTCGGAAGAGCAGGTGCGCGAGAGCGGCGATGCTTATGAGGTTGGCCTGGCGCGTTTTCGCGAGACATCGCGCGGCCATATCATGGGCGTCTCAAGCGGTTTCCTGAAGCTGTTGTTCTCTGTCGAGACGCGCCGCCTGCTCGGCGCCCACATCGTCGGGGAGGGCGCCACCGAGCTCATTCATATCGGCCAGGCGGTGATCAATCTCGGTGGCACGGTCGACTTCTTCGTCAACAACACCTTCAACTATCCGACGCTGGCGGAAGCCTACAAGATCGCAGGCCTGGATGCCTGGAACCGGATGGGACGAGGGTAGAATTCCTCGAGCCGCCACGGGCCGCGCCTGCCGTCTAAAGGCAGCATCGCCCGGCTGGCGGCGCGGTCAGGCCGTCGGCATGGGACCTGCCAGCCACTGCCGCGCGATCGCGGCGTCGGCGGCGCCGAATTCATGGCCCGAAGCAACGATGCGCGCGTCGACCTCGGCGCGGCGTTCGCTGAACAGCGTCACCAGCGCCGGGGCGAATGGGCCGTAGGCCTGGTCGGCGGCGCCGGCGATGATCAAGACACGTGTTCCGCCGAGATCGGTCATCGGCGAAGTGTCGAGCACCGGCATCGCTCGCAGAAGCGCCGCCTGCCGGACCAGGCCAGGATGGAGCAGCATCAGGCTGGAGACGACGTTGGCGCCGTTCGAATAGCCAAGGAAGGCCGCGCGCGGCGGGTCGAGGCCATGGCGCTCGGATACCTCTAGGGCGAATTCGGCGTAGGCGGCGGTCTCCTTGCGGATGCTGGTCTGTTCGAAACTTGTCGGCGTGATTCGCTCGAACCAGCGGAAGCCGTCGTCCTGGGGGATGCGCCCACGCGCGGCAACCAGCGTCGCGTCGGGCGCAATCTTCTTTGCAAGCGGGATGAGTGTCGTTTCGTCCACACCCGATCCGTGCAGCACAAACAGGCATTTGCCGGTCGACTTTGCCGGCGTCACCACGCGGTAGCGGAAGCCAAGATCACTGTGCAGGATACTGTTTTCATCGCTATATTCGGACACGCTCACATCCATTTGATTCCATGAGAGATTCGTTGATTTGCCGGCTTCAAAACGGAATATTTTCGCGCTCCGCGAAAGTTGATTGAACCAGGCGCATTTCAGTCCGTTTCAGCGCCGATATACCTCCCGCGGGAGGAATCGAAGCGGTGCGCCCCGGGGGTCGCATTGCTGGCTATGAACAACCAGCTTTGAGGCCTTTTGTCGATGACCACCCCTGTTTCCAACGAACGCGACAAGCGTATCGGAGAGCGCGACACACGTATCGACGTGCTGCGCGCGCTCGCGCTGCTCACCATCTTCGTCGACCACGTTCCGGGCACGGTCTTCGAGAATTGGACCTACAAGAATTTCGGCTTTTCCGACGCGGCCGAAGCCTTCGTGCTGATCTCCGGCATCTCGGTGGCGCTGGCCTACGGCACGAAGTTCAAGCCGGGCGGCCGCCTGCTCGCGACCCTGAAGATGTGGCGGCGCGCCGGCGTGCTCTACATCGCTCACATCGTCATCACGATGGTGGTGATCGCGCTGTTTTGCGCCGCCGCGCTGTTCGCGCACCGGCCGGAAATGCTGACCATGATAAACATCGAGCCCTTGATGAAGAACACGCCGCAGGTGCTGCTCGGCATCGTCACGCTCGGCCACCAGCTCGGCTACAACAACATCCTGCCGGTCTATGCGGCGCTGCTTCTGGCGGCGCCGGCTTTCGTGCTGTTCGTCAGCCATAGGCCGGTGACGGCGCTGATCGTGTCAGGCCTGCTCTGGCTCGTCGCCGGCATCTGGCAGATCGCGCCGCCAAACTACCCGGAGCCTGGCCTCTGGTTCCTCAACCCGCTGTCCTGGCAGTTCGTCTTCAACATCGGCCTTGCCGCCATGCTGCATGTGAAGCGGGGCGGGCGAATCCCGATCAATCCGTGGCTGCTTGGCGCCGCGGGCATCTACGTGGTCGGCGCGGCGATCTGGGTGCACAGCCCGCTCTGGGGCCAGATCACCTGGTTCAATCTGCCGGTGGTGATCGGCGGTTTCGACAAGACCTTCCTGTCGCTGCCGCGGCTGTTGCACATTCTGTCCATCAGCTACCTGATCGTCGCGTTGCCGGCTGTCTCCAACCTCTTCCGCGTCAGGCCCGACAATCCGCTGGCCATTCTGGGCAAGCGCTCGCTGCCGGTGTTCATCGCCGGCACGCTGCTTGCGATGTCGGCGCAGGTGCTGAAGCTGATCAACCCGGGCGGCCCGGCTTACGATACGCTGCTGATCGCGGCCGGCATCGCCATGCAGTTCGCGCTTGCGCTCTACCTTGAATGGCTTGCCGGTCTTGGGCCGTCCCGCGCCAAGGAAGCGCGCGGGGAGGCTCCAAGCAGGCCGTTCGGCGCGCAGCCGGTGCCGGCAAGGGCGGGAGGATACTGAAGCAATTTCAGGAGAAGTGCGGAGCGGTTTTCCGCTCGCAATTGCGCGACGCCGCAAGAGCGCTCAGCCTGTGCGGGCCGGGCCGGTCGAGGCTCTGACGATCAGTTCGACACCCATCCTCTCGCGCCGCACCGTACCGTCATGATCGAGGATCATGCGCGCGGCGCGGCGGCCGATCTCGGTGATAGGCTGGGCGATCGTGGTCAGCGCGGGCGTGCACAGCGCGCCGTCCGGCACGCCGTCGAAACCGACGATGGAGACGCCGCCGGGGACGTCCAGGCCCCGCGCTTTCAGCCAGTCGATGGCGATCAGCGCCATGCGGTCCGACATCGCCAGTATGGCGGTTGGCGGTTCGTCCTTGGCGAAGATCGCCTCGAGGCCGGCCCTGGTGCTTTTTTCGTCGTTCTCGGTCTCGTAGACCGGGATTTTCCTGGTATCGACACCGAAGCGGGCAAGCTCCTCGAAATAGCCGGCAAGTCGGTCGCGTGTGCCGGTGTAGACCGCGCCGCGCACGATGTCCGGCGTGGCGAAGCCGGTGCGGTTGTCTGCGAAGGCCAGAGACAGCACCGCGAACCGGCGATGGCCGAGCTCGGCCAGATGGCGCGCCGCGAGCCTTGCGCCCGCGACATTGTCGACGCCGATGGCCGAGACGGTCTCGTCCTGGAAGCCGAGCTCCAGCGCCACGAAGGGCAGCCTTCGCTCGCGTGTCAGGTCGACAAGGCGCGAGCCGCCTTCGATGCAGAACAGGATGAAGCCGTCGACAAGTGCGCTCTGGATGTTCCAGGCAAGCTTCTCCTGGTTGGCGGCCGACACCAGCGCGATGCCCGCGCCGGTGGCGTCGCAGGCTTCTGAAATGCCAGCCATCATGACGCGGGCGAAAGGATCGTCGAAGAAGTAGGAGAGGGGCTCCGTGGTGGCGACGCCGATGGCGTTGACTTTGCCGGCGCGCAGCAGCCGGCCTTTCGGGTCGGGACCGGCATAGCCCATCTGCTCCGCCACCGCCTTGACCCGTTCGCGCACTTCGGCGCGCACGATCTCAGGCCGGCTGAAGACATTGGAGGCCGTGCCATGCGAGACGCCGGCGGCCTTGGCGATGTCGGCCAGCCTGATCGGTCTTGCCTGGCCTTCGAGGAGTGATGCCATGTCGTTCCTCCGAATCCGGTCACGTCACGAACATGACCGCTGAATTGCTGCCGGTCATCTAACATTTTTGTTGGATCGATTCAAATTTCGGTTGACGGCGAGCAAAAGAAGTTTATGATTTGAATCGATCCAAGTTCCTGCTCCATGGTGGAGCGGATTTCGACAGGAGGATGCCATGCATCCGGTGAGCTATTTGTTCGAGGACATCTACCGCAACGACTGGGGCATCGCTTCGGCCGCTGTCAGCGAGAAGCGGCGAGGCAGGTCGAGCCCATGGCGCCGCAAGCCGCGCTTCCTCGTGGACCCCAAGCGAGGCTGACCCGCAGTTTTTTCCGCACCCGTATATTGGATCGATTCAAACCCAAGGAGAAGCAATCATGCATCCGATTGGTCATCTGTTTCAGGACATCTACCGCAACTATTGGGGCATCACGCCCGGGACCGAGCAGCCTCAGCGGACCCGCCGTGACGAACTGCCTGCGCGCGAGCGCAAGCGGCGAGCCGGCCGAAAATAGGCGCTGAAAAATAGCCTAATGCCGAGGGCGCCACAGGGCCGAGGCGGCGATCGCCACCCAGCCGGCGATCAGCAGCGTGCCGCCGATCGGCGCCGACATCGGGAACAGCCGCGATCCGAGAAAGTCGCGGGCAAGCAGATCGCCGCAGAACAGCAGCAGGCCCAAGAGCAGGACGAGGCTGGCGATCCTGAGGCAACGGTTGCCGCCGGCAAGGCCGATGGCAAGAAAAGCCGGCGCATGCATCAGGAGGAAATTGGCGGCAGTGCCGGTAAAGGTGCCGCCGCGATGCGCGGCGGCGGCCGACAACGCTACGCCCGCCGCCCCAACGAGGCCGGCTGCCAGCACGAGGACGCGGCTTCCGCTGTCTGATGCTTGCCCGGTGAGGCTCATCCTGGATGCTCCATGGCGGTTGGGCGGAAGTCCCATCAAGACTCGCCGGCCTCGATCAGCATATGCCGCGCCCGCCTCGATTGGACAATCCAGTTGTAGGCAGCGCCCAGCGCCATCAGCACCGCTGTGCCCAGAAGCACCGAGCGCATGCCGAAATGCCCGCCGACGAAGCCGCCGGACAGCGGCCCCGCGACTTGGCCGACATATTGCGCCGAGATTGCCAGGCCAAGCACGTTGCCACCGATCCCGTCGGGGATATTGTGCCGGATGACGCTGGTGATGCAGGGCAACAATCCGCCCAGCGCCAGGCCCATCAGGAAGCGCAGGCCGATCAATTGCCAGCCATTGGTGACGAAGGCCTGCGGGATAAGCAGCAAGGCCGAGACGGCAAGGGCGCCGACCACGACGTTCCAGTAGCCGACGCGGTCGGCGAGCTTGCCCAGCCAGGACGAGGACAGGATGGTGCCGAGCGCGGCCGCCGACATGACGACGCCGGCGACCATGGTCACTTTGCTCTGGTCATCGACGAGCTGCTGTACATAGACGGTGATGATCGGCTCGATCGACATGGTGGCGAAGGCGAGCAGCATACCCGTTGCCAGCATGGCGACGATCGGCCGTTTGTCGGGGATCTGCGACCAGCCGCTTTTCGGCTTCGCCGCCGAGGCGGGCTTGGGCGGCGGCGGATTCTCCTTGATCAGGAAAGTCGTCGCCAGAAACGCCAGGAAGATGACGCCGCCGGAGAGCAGGAAGGTCGCGCGGATGCCGATCAGCGGCGGCAGCAGGCCACCCAGCAGCGGTCCGACCAGCGAGCCGGCGGTGATGCCCGCCGCCAGCACGCCCAGCGCCCAGCCCGAGCGCTCCTTCGGGGTCTGCATCGCCACCAGGATCGTCGAGCCCGAGGAATAGCCGCCGGCAAAGCCGATGAACAGCCGCAGCAGCACCAGCTGCCACACGCTCTCAACCATGCCGGTCAGCGACATGCAGATCGCCATGCCGAACGAGGCGCGCACCAGCATCAGCTTGCGGCCGTAGCGGTCGCCCAGCCGGCCCCACAAGGGCGCCACCAGCGCGGCCGCGAAGAAGGTCGCGCCATAAGCGATGCCCGACCACTGCACAATCGCCGCGAGGCCTTCGGCGCCAAGCTGCTCGACGTAGAGCGGCAGGAACGGAAGCAGCAGCGTCATGGCGATGAGCGTGCTGAACGAGCCAGCGAAGCAGACCGCGAGATTGCGTCGCCAATGGATGTTGAAGCCGCTCTGTCCGGTTTCGCTGGGCGTCATGTCACACTTGCCACTGCTGGGATTGTTATGGATACCAATTTGGGATACCAAACCGGTATTCGTCATGGACCTGGCGTTTGCCGCTGTCAATGCGGCTTTGAAGATCGGACCGACAATGTCGCAGATCCAGAATGTTGAAAGGCAGCTTCGGGAGATGATCCTCGGGCTGGGGATCGGCCCGGGCGAACGTTTAACCGAGCGCTGGATCGAGAGCCGGTTCGGCGCTTCGCGCACGCCGGTGCGGGCGGCGCTGCTGCGCCTGGAAACGGAAGGGCTGATCGGCCGCGACGGCCGCGGCTGGACGGTGGCGCCGATCAACCTCGCGGAACTCGGACAGATCGCCGTCTACCGCGAGGCGGTCGAGGTCGCGGCGGTTCGCCTGACGGCGGCGCTCGAAGACCGTGGCGGCATCGAGTTGATCGCCGCGATGCTCGATTCCTGCGATGCGGAAACGCCGCGCGAGGAGTGGCATCGCGTCGGCCTGGATTTCCACATCGAGCTGGCAAGGCTTTCCGGCAACGAGTTCCTGTTGAGGGCGGTGCGCGATGCGATGACGAGGCTGTCGCGAGCGCGCTGGCTGGAAGTGCGGGATGAAAAGGCGCTCGGCCGCGCCTGGGCCGAACACCACGCCATTCTCGCCGCCGTCAGGAGCGGCGACGCCGAGCAAGCGGCTCAGCTGCTTTCCGCTCACATCGCCGGCAGCCGCGATCGGCTGGTCACCTCGCTGCATGACGATCGGCGCGGTCTGCGCGCAAGAGGGTTCGCGCTCGTCGCAGCGTAAAGTCTCGTGTGGCCATTCGCATTAGCAGGCTTGCAACATGGCCGGGAGAATGCTGTAGGAGACGAGGGGGATGAAGGCTGACTACCATTGACCATCTTGCTGAACTCGCGGACGCATGGCCACACTCGCTCGAACCGCCGCAAAGCTGTTCTACTATGCGCGTAATTTCGCGCGTGACCGCGCACCGCAGTCCCTGTTCCGCGACCGCCTGGCCAGCCGGCTCGATCAGGCCAGGCTTTCAGGCAAGACCGTTCGAGCGCGTCTGAACTATTATAACAAGCTGGAACAGCCGTTCGCGCCCAGTCCAGACGCGGTGGCCGTCGGCAAGCTGCCGACCGCTTCCAGCATGTATTATTACGATCTCAAGGAATTCGCCCGCTATTTCGATCCCGGCCTGCTGATCGATTTCGAATATGGCGATGTCGTCGGCATTCCGGAGGTGCCGAGGATCGTCAAGGACCGGCCCATCGGCGACGACAACGCCAATGGCGTGCTGATGAAGCTGAACAAGTTCCGCCACTTCTACATGCCACCCGACAAGCTGTCCTTCGCCGACAAGCGCCCGATGGTGGTCTGGCGCGGTCATCTCAACAATCCGCTTCGCACCCGCTTCGTGGAAAAGGCCGCCGACCTACCGTTTTGCGATGCGGGTTCCCACAAGCCCGACGCGCCGGATGGATACCGCAAGCCGTTCCTGAACATCGAGCAGCAGCGGCAGTATCGCTACATTGTCTCGCTCGAAGGCAATGACGTCGCGACGAACCTGAAATGGATCATGAGCTCCAATTCGCTCTGCCTGATGCCGGAGCCGACCTACGAAACCTGGTTTGCGGAAGCCAAGGTGGAGGCCAATATCCATTACGTGCCGCTCGAGCCTGATTTCTCCGACCTTGTCGACAAGGTGGCCCATTTCGAAAAGCATCCTGCCGAGGCGGCGCGGATAACTGCCGCCGCCAACGCCTATTGCCGCCAATTCGGCAATGAACAGGACGAGCAGGCGATCTCGCTGCTCGTCCTCTATAAATATTTCGTGTTGAGTGGGCAGATAAAGCCCGATCCGGAAGTCTGGCGCTTTATTGCCGACTGACTGTTTTAAGCATGCGAGCGGTCGAGCACCTTGTCGGCCGGCCCGAACCGGTCCCTGGCGGTGAACTGCTGGTGCCAGTAGGGATAAAGCACCGGCGGCCGGCTGACCGAGTCAAGTCGCTGGCGTTCTTCCTCGGAGAGCGACAGGCTGGCCGCGGCGAGGTTGTCCTTGAGCTGCGTCTCGTTGCGTGCGCCGATCACCAGCGAGCTTACGGCCGGACGGCCGAGCAGCCAGGCCAGCGCGACCTGCGCCCCTGAGATGCCGCGCGCCTTGCCGATGTCGGAGAGCACGTCGACGATGCGCCACAACCGATCCTCGTCGCGGATCGGCGGTTCCTTCCAGCCGCC
>NZ_RZSA01000203.1:0-8024 GCF_003998075.1 Mesorhizobium sp. M2A.F.Ca.ET.037.01.1.1
CTTTGATCCAGCGCGGATTTTTGCGCGCATGGCAGGACGAACTGAGCTAAAGGGTTCTGGCCGGACCAGCGCCCATCGTGGAAGTGCCCCGCCGGCCATTGTCGCAACGGGGCCCTCGAATCATGACAGCCGAAGCAACCTCACCAGACCAGCGTTACGCCGCGTTCCGGCACCGCCCGTTCCTCAGCTACTGGACGGCGCGTTTCCTCACCACCTTCGCCACGATGATCGTGTCCGTCGCGGTCGGCTGGCAGGTCTACGACCTGACCCGCGACCCGTTCGATCTCGGCATTGTCGGCATCGTCCAGTTCCTGCCTTCGCTGCTTCTGGTCCTGGTCACCGGGGTGGTCGCCGACCGCTTCGGCCGCCGGCTGATCATGACGCTGGCGACGCTGGTCGAGGCCGGCTGCGCGCTGGCCCTGCTGCTTCTGACGCTGCGTGGCCTTCACGGCCCGCTGCCGATCTTCATCGTGCTGGCGATGTTCGGCATTGCGCGGGCCTTCTACGGACCGGCTTCGTCCTCGCTCTTCGCCAATCTCGTGCCGCAGGAGGATTTCGCCAACGCCATCGCCTGGAACTCGTCGGCCTGGCAGACGGCGACCATCGTCGGCCCGGTCGCGGGCGGCCTGCTCTACGGCGTGTCGGCGGAAGCCGCCTACGCCACCGCCGCCATATTGATGCTCGCCGCCGCGGTGCTCATCTTCACCATCCCGAAGCCCGCTCAGCAGACGGCCACCGACAAGCCGACGATGCAGACGCTGTTTGCCGGCTTCGGCTATATCTGGAGCGAGAAGATCGTGCTCGGCGCGATCTCTCTCGACCTCTTCGCCGTGCTCCTGTCGGGCGCCTCGGCGCTGCTGCCGGTCTATGCACGCGACATCCTGCAGCTTGGCCCCTGGGGCCTCGGCCTGCTGCGCTCGGCGCCCGGCATCGGCGCGATCTGTGTCGCCGTCTGGCTAGCCGGTCACCCGATCCGCGACCATGCCGGCAAGATCATGCTGGGCTTCGTCGCCTTGTTCGGCGCCTTCACCGTGCTGTTTGGCGTCTCGACCATCACCTGGCTGTCGATCGCAGCCCTTGCCCTCCTCGGCGCCACCGACATGTTCAGCGTCTACATCCGCGAGACGCTGATCCAGCTCTGGACGCCCGACGAGGTGCGCGGCCGCGTCAACGCCGTCAACCAGGTCTTCGTCGGCGCCTCCAACGAGGTCGGCGAATTCCGCGCCGGCACGATGGCGGCGCTGATCGGCACCGTTCCCGCCGTGGTGATCGGCGGCATCGGCGCCATCGCGGTCGCGGGGCTGTGGGCCTGGCTGTTCCCGGCGCTGCGGCAGGTGCGGCATTTGAACAGCCGCGAGTGATCGCGCCCTGTATCTAAGCCGCCAAATCCGACGCTGGAGCCGATCAGGCTGCGCCGTCGGTCAACGAGACGGGTCGCGAGCAGACCTACTCCGAGAAGCTCACGCTGACGCCGCGCTGACGAAAATAGGCCTGCATCAACTTGCGCCCGGCGCGGTTGTTCTGCACCAGCCTGGTTGGATCGAAAACCGCCTGTTTCTTTCCCTCTCGTGCCAGTGCCGCCTTGAGGGTTGCGATATGCGCATCGAGGTCGGCATTGTCCGCTCGGAGTGAGGCATAGATGTTTTCGGTCGCCTCGGCCAAGGTCAGTTCGCTCACAATATTTTCCTTTTGATTGATGGGGCGGCGAATAACACAGATTCGGGGCCGCACCGATACCATCCGTTTTTGTTCCTCGCGTTTCGAGGGGAGGGCTTCTATCTTGGACAGGGCCCGATGCTGATGTGGCGAGGCGGGCTCTCACCTGACAGGAGGTTTACGTTGTGAAAATACGCACGACAACGCACAATCATCCAGGAGAACCAGGCGTCATTCTGCTGGATCAGCCATTGGCGAACATGATCGTGGCCACCGACATTCGCGATGGCGCGACGACGCTGTTCGGCACCGTTGATCTCCAGGCGAACTATTCCGGCAAGTACGACATCAGAGTTGAATTGTCGCCGGACGAACTCACGCGCGTCTACCGGCTGCTCGTCAAAAATCTCCTCGAGAAAATACAGGAGGTTACTAAAGCAATTCCAGGAAAAGTGTGAGCGGTTTTCCGTCAGGAATTGCGTCAAGACAAAGAGATAGAGAGGTTCGCCGTTTCCGTGAAACGGTGAAACGCTCTAGCGAGCAAAATCCTTGAAGGCGGAGGCGGTTTTTTGAGTCGAGCACAGCCGTTCGAAGCACATTCGGTTGACTTTACCCCGCCGCCGGCCTGCCAAAAATCAGCCCCAAAAACTCACCCAGCCAGCGCTTGAGGTGCATGTCCCAGATCAGCCGGCCGCCGAGATGGTCGCGGCCGGGCTGGGCGCCGGGGAGCTCGAAGCGATGCGCGCCGCGCACCACCCAGCGATGCATCATTATCCGGGTCAGCTCGCCATGGAACTGGATACCCCAGGCGTTCTCGCCGTAACGAAACGCCTGGTTGGGATAGGTTTCCGCTGTCGCCAGCAGCGTCGCTTCCTTCGGCAGCGAAAAGCCCTCGCGGTGGAACTGGTAGACCATTTCCGGCCAGTGCAGCAGCTGCTTGCCGGCCTCGGTCGCCTTCAGCGGATACCAGCCGATCTCGACCAACCCATCGCCATGGCCCTCGACCTTGCCGCCGAGATGGTTGGCGAGCATCTGCGCGCCGAGGCAGATGCCGAGGAACGGCCGGTTCTCCTTCAGCGGGATTTGCAGCCAGTCGGTCTCGCGGCGGACGAACTCGTCCTCGTCATTGGCGCTCATCGGCCCGCCGAACACCACCGCGCCGGCATGGCCGTCCAACGTGCAGGGCAATTCGTCGCCCAATGGCGGTCTGCGGATGTCGAGGTCGAAACCTTCTTCCAGCAGCATATGGCCGACGCGGCCGGGGCTCGACGTTTCCTGATGCAGCACGATCAGGATTTTTGGTCTCGGCCTCGCTCTGGGTGGCATGGAAGGCGATGGGTCCCGTTATTCGTCGCTCGACTTGCCCCGCGCGCCGGGCACCTGCGCCGCCGCCTTGCGGCGCGCCTCGATGCGGTCACGGCGCTCGACGCCGATCAGCTCGGCGACCCGCCAGACGGTGTTGTCCTCCAGCTCGTCAAGCTCGCCGTCGGCATAGACGATTTCCCACATCAGGCCGATGAAGGCCTTGCGCGCCTCGGCGTCGAGATCGCGCTTCAAGACGCTGGTGAAGGCGTAGAGGTCGATCGCCTCATTGTCGGCGCGCTCGCCGGCCGCGGCCAGCGCGTCGAGCTCCTCGCCGCTCACCGAATAGGTCTCGGCCAGGATCTGCTTGAAGCGCTCCCATTCGACGTCCTGGCGCACGCCGTCGGCGTTCATCACATGGTAGAGCAACGCGGAAGCCGCGACGCGCGGATCGTCGGCGCTCGGCTTGGCCTCGCCGCCTCCCGGTAGGTCCCTCAGGAAGGCCAATACGCGCTCGAACATCGATACCTTTTCCCTACCCGCCAAAACCCTGCCTCAGAACAAACGAAACCGGCGCGGCGATTTTTCCGCTTCCTCTTCCGGCGCGACACCCGGATCGTCGGGCAGAGGAGGCAATTCCGAACCCCGCCTGGCGGTTTGAGCTTCGCTGACATCCTCCGTAACAGCCGCGTCCTTCTCGCCGCCATTCGCCGGCGCCGGCTTCTCGGCGGGCGCGTCGGCAACAATGTCGATCGCCTTTTCAGCGGGTTCGGCCGGAGGCGCAGCTGCGATCGCCGGCACCGCAGCGTCCGTCTCGCTGTCGATCAACTGGCCGAGCCGCTCCATCGGCGCGCGCCAGGTGAAGGCGTCGAGCTTGCCGGTGACCGGCGACACCGGCGCCCAGCGCTCGGAGATGACGCCGTCCGCCACCCAGGCCGGATCGCGCGGCGCACGTACGGCTTTGGACAGCAGCTGCCTGACCTTGCCTTGGTCGCCGGTCTCGGCTTCCTCGATATCGGCGAGCAGAAGATAGGCGCCCTCGCGGCGATCCATGCGGATCGCGGCCTCCGCCTCGCGCCGCGCGGTGGCGAAGTCCTGCGCGTCGAGCGCCGCCCGCGCCACGGCCATCGACGACTCGGCGTGGTTCTTCTTCAATTCCTGCAGCTTCTTTGCCCGGTTGAGACGGTCGAGCACGGCGTCGCCCGGCCTCGCATGCGTGTAAAGCTCGGCAATGTCGGGATGCGGCTCGGCCTTCCAGGCGGCTTCCAGGATCTTGGAGCCCTTGCGCACGTCGTTTTGCCGGATAACCAGATCGGCGGCGATCACCGCGGCCGGCGCGAAATCGGGCGCCAGCTTGTTGGCCTCGAGCGCCGCGGTGCGGGCCGCGTTCGGGTCGCTGTCGACCAGCGCCTGCGCCTTGGCCGTCAGCAGCACGGCGCGACGGCGGTTGGCGGCATCGCGTTCGATCTGCCTGGTCGATTTCTGCGCCTCGACCAGCTTCAGCGCGCCGTCCCAGTCGCCACGTTCGGTCAGTTCCTCCAGCGTCGACTCCGCCGCCCAGGCGAGCTGCGGCGCCACCGCCGCCGCGCGGCCGGCATAGTGGCGCGCGGCGTTGCGGTCGCCGAGCCGCTCGGCCTCGAGATAAAGCCCGCGCAGGCCGAGCAGCCGCATCTCGGGATCGTCGAGCATGCGCTCGAATTTCTCGCGCGCGCCTTCATGATCGCCCTCGAGCAGCGAGGCCTGTGCGTCGAGCAGGTTGATCAACGGCTCCTGGTCGGCGCTGATCAGCTTCGCCGCTTCCTTGGTCTTCTTGCGCGCCAGCGCGCCGTCGCCGGCGCCGGCCGCGATCATGCCGGTCGACAGCGCCTGGTAGCCGCGGTCGCGGCGGCGCACGCGGAAATAGCGCGAGATCGTATAGGGGCTGTTCCACAGCGACTTGATCAGCCACCAGACGATCATCACCGCGGCGACCACGCCGGCGATCGCCACCGCCGCCACCATCAGCGTGACCTGGTACTGGTAGCCGTTGAAGGTGACGAGCATCTCGCCCGGACGGTCGGCCAGCCAGGCAAAGCCCAGCCCCAGCGCGAAGACGACGGCGAGGAAAACGAGAAGGCGGATCATCGTGTCGTCCTCACGCCTTCGTCGCGCCGGCAATCAGCGCTTCGAGCTGCTTTTCGACCTCCAGCCGCGCCTTCAGTTTGCCGGCAAAGTCGGCGCCGGCGGCCTTTGAGGCGTCGGGCAGCGTGTCATACTCGCTGAGCGCCTTGGCGTAGTCGCCCTGGTTGACCGCCACTTCCATGCGGGCGACGGTTTCGGGCGCGCCGTTGCCTTCAACGCTGCCGACCGGCCGCACCTTGACCAGCGATTCCGCGCTCGACACCAGGCTCTGGAAGAAACCGGCATCCTGGTCGACAGGCTTTGCCGCCTCGACCATGGCGTTTGCGGCGGCTTCGGCCTCCGACGCGATGGTGGCGCGGGTCGGCACGCCCTTGTCGGCATAGGAGCGCAGCGCCGCGAGCTCGGGCGCGTCCGGCGCGATGGCCGCGAAGGTGTCGAGCTCGGTCGCGAAGGGCGCGCCGCGGTCGAGCGCCGACTTCAGCGCCGAGGCGGCAATGGCCAGCGCGATCTTGGGCTGCGAGGCCTGCGCCTCGACCTTGCCGGAAAGCTGCGACACGGACTGTTCCAGCGCCGCCAGCCGGCCATCCTCGGCCTTGGCCGCGTCGCCGGTCGATTTCACCAGAGCGTCGAGCCCGGCTATCTTCTCGTTGAGCGGACCGAGATCGACGGGCGCCGCATTGCGGTTCTTCTGCAGATCGGCAACGGCGGTCTCGATCTGGCCGACCTTGTCGCCGAGCGCCTTGAGCGCGGCACTGTCACCGCCTTGCCCCGCCGAGGATTTCAACGCCGCCACATCGGACTTGACCTGCTCGATCGCCGTGGACAGACCCTCGACCTTGGCGGAGGCTCCCTTGTCGCCGCTTTCCTTCAGCGCCGCGATCTCGCTTTTCAGCGACGCGATCTCGCCATTGACGCCTTCGAGCGATCCGCCGTTCGATCCCGGCGCGCCAAGCAGGCCGACCGCCTGCAGCAGGCCGGCGCCGGCAAGCGCGATCACGCCGCCGATGACCCCCGCTGCGATGGCGCTGACGCCGGTTCTCCTCGACGGCTGCGGCGCGCGATCCTCACCCCGTGCCTCGCTTCGCATCTCGCTTGATTTCGCTGCCGGGGCGCCGGCAGCGGCAGCGGATGCGTCCTCGAAATTGTAGTCGAAGCCCTGGGGCTGGCTCTTCGGCTCATCGGAGCCGCCTGGATACGGCGCCTCGGGCTCGTCCTTGCCGGCCCCGGCCGCTGCCTGGGCGGCGTCGCTATGCTCCCACGGCTCGATATCGGCCTGCTCGGCATGGATGGGCTCTTCCGGCGCCTCCGGCTGCGAAGCGGCCGCAGCCTCTTCCGCCTTCGCCTCGTCGGTCTGTGCGGCCTTGGCCTTCGCGGCATCCTCGTCGGTGATTCGCGAGACGGCGCCGGGCTCGAGTTCGATGGTCACCGGCTCGCGCCGGGTCTTCGAATGTCGCATCTTCGGCGTCTTGACCATGCTTGGGCTCCGCAAAATGGCTTGGGAATGGATCGAAGGGTCCAGAGCGTCAGGATGCTCTAGCACATCACCAAGCGGTGAAAAGGGGCGGTGTGATGACGCGGCCTAGCGCGGTTGCGACAAAAGCGCGAGCAACGCCTCTTCCTCAGGCTGGGATGCGACGCGGACCCTGCTGCCGGCAATGCCTTCCATCGGCTGGCCGACGCGCGTCGAGAGCGCCAGGAACTGCGTTTTTTCAAAGAGATACCGTAGTGTCGGCCGCGCCATCAGGCCGACCAGCGCTAAGCTGGCCTTGGCTGAATAGAGCAGCGCGGCCTCGACCGGCCGGCCCGACAGGCGGGCGACCACATCGGCATCGCCATAGTCGACGCCTGTCGTGTCGTAGGTCTCGATTGCCTGGACATGCACGCCGGCCGCCGTCAGCCGCTGCTCGAACACCGGAAAGCGGACGCGGCCGCACAGATAGACGATTGCCTTGCCGGCAAGGCCGCCGGCGATGGCGTCGGCCAGCGCCTCGGCATCGCCCGGACCTTCCGCGACCGATAAAAATCCCACCGCCCGGCAGGCCTCGGCCGTCCGTTTGCCGACCGCGTGGCATGGCAGTTCCGCAAGCGACGCGACCAGCGGCTTTGGCGCATGGCGCACCGCATTGGCGCTGGTGACCGCAACCGCGACGGCATCGGCGCCGATGGCCGACTCGACCGGCAATGCCCTCGTCTCGGTAAGCGGCAGCAGGACAGGCTGAAATCCCAGGGCTTCGAGGTGTCGCGCCGTGCGCGACGCGCCGGGCTCCGGCCTCGTCACCAGGACGCGGACCATGTCAGGCCCAGCCGTCGAAGAATTCAGCGCCCGCCCTGGCGCGGACCGTCCGCGCGGCGTTCAGCCCGATCTCCGCCGCGTCCGCGGCCTCGCCTTCCAGCCGCACCTCATGCGATTGCGAGCCATCGGGCGAGATGATCAGCCCGGCGAAGGACAGTTTTTCGCCTGCGACCGTCGCATGGCCGGCGATCGGCGTGCGGCAGGAGCCGTCGAGCGCGGCGAGGAAAGCGCGCTCGCAGGCGAGCGCCTGGCCGGTCGGCACATGATGGATCGCCGCCAGCATTTTTTCGACCTCGCGGTCGCCGACACGGGTTTCGATGCCGATCGCGCCTTGCCCCGGCGCCGGCGGGAAATCCTCGAGCGACATCAGGTCGGTGACGACATGTTCGAGCCCGAGCCGCTTCAGCCCGGCATAGGCCAGGATGGTGCCCTCGGCGACGCCTTCGTCGAGCTTGCGCAGCCTTGTCTGCACATTGCCGCGGAAGATCACCACCTCGAAATCCGGCCGCATACGGCGAAGCAGCGCCTGGCGCCTGAGCGACGACGAACCGACCACTGCGCCATGCGGCAGGTCGGCGATCCGCTTCACCCGTTTGCCGATGAAAGCGTCGCGCGCGTCCTCGCGCGGCAGGAAGGTGACAAGCTCCAGCCC
>NZ_RZSA01000204.1:0-8023 GCF_003998075.1 Mesorhizobium sp. M2A.F.Ca.ET.037.01.1.1
CAGAAGGGCTCCACGGTCGCGCTCAACCGCCGTATCGGCGAGCCGGTCGACGTGGTCGTCAACGGCCGCAGAATAGCGCGCGGCGAGATCACGGTGCTGGAAAGCGATCCGACGCGCTTCGGCATCAGGCTCACCGAGATCATCGCCGCGACGAAGAGCGCCTGAGAATGGTCGGCGGGCGGACCAATCGGCAGCGAGGGCAACACGCATGACGACGGCATTGGCGCTGACACGTCCGCAAAAAGCGGCAGCCATACTGGTGGCCATGGGCAAGCCTGCGGCCAGCCGGCTGCTCAAATTCTTCAAGCAGGATGAGCTGAAGGCGCTGATCGAGGGCGCGCGTCTCTTGCGCACCATCCCGCAGGCCGATCTGGAGCGCATCGTCGCCGAGTTCGAGGCCGAGTTCACCGAGGGTGCGGGCCTGCTCGATTCGGCCGACCGGATGGACACGATCCTCAACGAATCGCTGTCGCCCGAAGAGATGAGCGCCATCATGGGCGAGAAGAAGTTCGAGCCGGTCGCGGAAGGGCCCGCGCCGATCTGGCCGGACGTCGAGAAGCTCGAACCGGCAAGGCTCGGCGCCTTCCTTGCGGGCGAGCATCCGCAGACGTCCGCGATGGTGCTTTCGAAGCTGGCGCCGCAGGCCGCCGCCAATGTTCTGCTCACCATGGAAAAGCCGATGCGCAGCCAGATCATCAAGCGCATGGTGACGATGGCCAACATCCCGGACGCGGCATCCAGGATCGTCGAGAACCAGCTGCGCGTGAGCGTGCTGTCGCAGAAGGCCAGCAGGGACACCACGGCCGGGCAGGAACGCGTCGCCAGCATGCTCAACGAGATGGCGAAGCCGGAACTGGACGACCTGATGCAGGACCTGGAGGAAGCCGGCACGCCCGATCTCGCTGGCGTCAAGTCGCGGCTGTTCGCCTTCGACGATCTGCCGCTGCTGCCGCAGAAAGCCCGGGTTCTGCTCTTCGACGGGCTGTCGACCGAACTCGTCACGCTGGCGCTTCGCGGCGCGTCGCCGGAGCTGGCCGAATCGGCACTGTCGGCGATCGGCGCGCGCTCTCGCCGCATGATCGAATCCGAGCTTGGACAGGGATCGGAAGGCATTGCGCTTGCCGACATCATGGCGGCCCGCAAGAGCATATCGAGCGCCGCCATCCGGCTGTCGCGCGAAGGCGCCTTCGAGCTGCCTTCGATGCAGGCAGCCACCGCCGAAGCCGCCTGACGACAGCCACACGGTCAGAGCGTCATGGCGGAAGCGGTCGACAAGGATTCCAAAACCGAGGAAGCCACAGAAAAGAAGATCCGCGACACGATCGAACAGGGCAAGCTGCCCCATTCGCGCGAGACCGCGATCTTTGCGTCCTTCCTCGCCATCCTGGTTTTCGCGGTCTTCTACGCCAAGGATGCGATCGTCGACCTCGGCATGTTCCTGTCGACCTTCCTGGAAAAGCCGGAAGCTTGGCCGATGGACACCGAGACCGACGTCATCTCGCTCTACAGGCAGGTGATGAGCGAGATCGGCCGCGCCGTCGTCAGCCTGCTCGTGCTCCTGACGGTTGCCGGCATCGGCGCTTCGGTTTTCCAGAACCTGCCGCAGATCGTCGGTGAACGGATCAGGCCGCAGCTGTCGCGCATCTCGATCGCCAAGGGCTGGAGCCGGATGTTCGGCGTGCAGGGCTGGGTCGAATTCCTGAAATCGCTGGCAAAGCTTGGCTTCGCGATCGCGGTGCTGAGCTTCACGCTCTCGCAAGATCATCGCAAGCTGCTCGCCGGCATGATCACCAACCCGGTCTCGTTCGGCCTGGTGATACGCGGCATCTTCGTCGACATTTTGGTGGCGATCGTTTTCGTCATGGGCCTGATCGCGGTGGTCGACATCGTATGGTCGCGTTTCCACTGGCGGCGCGACCTGCGCATGACCAAGCAGGAAGTGAAGGACGAGCTGAAGCAGTCGGAAGGCGATCCGATCGTCAAGTCGCGGTTGCGCTCGCTGGCGCGCGACCGGGCGCGCAAGCGCATGATGACGGCGGTCCCGCGCGCGACGCTGGTGATCGCCAACCCGACGCACTATTCGATCGCGCTGAAATATGTGCGCGGGGAGGATTCCGCTCCCATCGTGCTCGCCAAGGGGCAGGATCTGGTGGCGCTCAAGATCCGCGAGATCGCCAGGGAGAACAACATCCCGATCTTCGAGGACGTGACGCTTGCGCGCTCCATGTACAAGCAAGTTTCGGTTGATAGCGTGATCCCGTCGCAATTCTACCAGGCGGTCGCCGAATTGGTGCGGATCGTCTACTCGAAGAAGGCCTCGCGCAAAGCAACCCAATGAACGGACGCCGCTAATCCATGGACCGGCAACCACACGCCAATTCCCGCGAGCTGATCGTCGCCAGCGCCATCGAGCCTGTTGTGGGCGAGTTGAGGCTGATCGACGTTGCCGACTATATCGCCTTCATCCGGCTCGAGCATTTCGCCTGCCTGTCGGACCTGGTGGATTCGGCGGCCGAGCTTTACTTCCGGCCGGGCACATTGCGGCTCGGCCATGGCGGCGAGGCGCATGTCGACTGGAGCGGCAGTCCGCGCATCGTGCTTGATCTCGAGCTGCGGCCGCGCGGCGTGACGGTCTATTTCCAATTGACGCTGACCGAGCGCGGGCCTTCCGTGGTGGTCAACTACGTGTCGTTCGAGAAGCCCGGCGAGACGCCTGAGCACAACACTGCCTTGCTCGAGGATGCCGTGGAGGAGGCGCGCATCCGCAGGACCGAGCCGCTGGCTTTTCCGTAACGATCTGATTGCAGCCGAGCCAATTTCGCTGCGGCACGTTTACAACGCCGCAGGCTCGGTGTTGCTACTCGATCAGGCCGAGCCGCAGCGCCTTGGCGACCGCCTGGTTGCGGTTGACCGCGTTGAGCTTCTGCGTCGACTGGGTGAGGTACTGGTTGGCGGTGTGCACCGAGAGCTTGAGAAGCTTGGCGATCTCTTCGCTGGTGTTGCCGTTGGCGGTCAGCTTCAGGCATTCGAGCTCGCGCTTGGAGATCGAACGCATCCGGCCGCTGTCGCTGGGGCGGATGCGGGCGACGGCCGCGAAAAGCGCGAAGGAGCGAGCGTGGATCTCGCACAGCATGTCGTCGGATAACGCCATCTCAGAGCCCAGGAAGACGACCAGACCGCATTGACCGCGCTCGGCATGCACGGGAAGCGCGATGCCATTGGTGCCGGGCGCCAGCGGCGCGGTCGGCTCGGCCCAGGCGAGCGACTGGAAGATCTGCCGCGATCCGGCGATGCCGTCGTCGGCCCACCAGCGCGGCGTGGTCGAGATGCGGCTGTGGCGCACCACATCCTCGCCATTGGCGCCGGAGATGAATTTGGTCGCGACCGCGGTGCTCGGATAGTCGGAATCGAAGCACGCTACGAGACGCGCGCGCTCAGGCGAGGGGCTGACGAAATAGAGGCCGAAGGCTGAGGCGTTGATGTCGACCGCGATCCAGCGGCAGCGGCGCACGGCATCCGGAATGGTGGCCGCATGATGCGTCTCCGAGCCCAGCGAGAAGGCGCCGAAGGGATTGCGCTGATCGTTGAAAAGGGCGGCGGCCGCCTCTTTGACCTGTGCGTGCTTCAAATGATGCCGCTCCTGATCGCCGTCGCGATCGCCATCGCGCGGTTCGAGGCCGCGAACTTCTGGATGGCGTGCGTGATGTAGCTGTTGACGGTGTTGGACGAGACGCCGAGGATGACGGCCACCTCGTCGGTGGTCTTGCCTTCCGAAACCCAGAACAGGCATTCGCGCTCGCGGTCCGACAACGGGTCCTGCATGGATGCCGCCGCGATCAACTGCGGAATGCTGGAAAGCGCATAGCAGCATTTGAGCTGCGCCTTCATCAGGGCCGTCAGGTCGATCTTGCCTGCCTCGGCGGCCGAGAACAGCACGAACAGGCGCTGGCGGCCGACATTGAGCCGCAACGAGTAGATTTCGGCATGGCCGAGCACGTCGAGCAGGCGGGCCTCTTCGCCGGTCAGCAATGCGCCGGCGTCGGGCGCGTGCGCCGCCACCAACGGCTTCGGACGCACCCCCGGCGCCACGGTCAGAGGTCCGAGCGCCAGGTTGGCGATCAGCCTTTTGCCGATCAGCTCGATGGCATCGAAGATCCAGTTCGAGGAGACGATGCGCGCGTCGTTGCGGTCCTGGTCATGCACAATGGCGACCAGCATGTAGCTGTCTGCGCCGATGTCGGCTGCAAGCTGCATGAAAAAACCGGTGAGATCGCCGCGGGACGTCAGGTGCGGGCCTGAAGCATCGGGTTGGAGAAGCGCGGCGGGACTGCTCATTTCCAATTCTTGGATTCTTGCCGGAATCGATCCTTGTGCCCGGTGCTGGCGAAGCCGGCGGCCGGACCCGAAACACATCACGTTTACGAAGACACACTCACGGACGCGAACGGCGCCCCAACCGCGCCGAATCCCTCCAGGGAACGCGAAACCGTCCGCGTCTGGTGCCGGCCTGGCGCCGGAACTTGAGACTTTGGGTGGTCGCCGCGCCCCCCGTGGACCGGCTGATTCGGGTCTAATCTACCCGCAGATGAATCCGACATCAAATGCGATTTGACAAAATCGAATCCGGTGGACTCGCGTTGCGACTCAGCGGCCGGTTTTCGCGTTGCTTGGCGGTGATTTCAAAGCTGAATTGAGCCTTTCGCCGCGCGGCTGCAACAAATACGCCCCCGGTTGCATCCGGGGGCGTAGGCCCATTCGGGTGGGGATCAGCGATCCTCGAAGCCGGTCAGCACGCCGACGGCATTGATGCCGATCTCTTCCACGGCGTAGCCGCCTTCCATGACGAACAGCGTCGGCAGGCCGAGCCTGGCGATGCGGCGGCCGATCTTGGGGTAGTCGACGCTCTTCAGCTTGAACTGGCTGATCGGGTCCTTCTCGAAGGTGTCGACGCCGAGCGAGACGATGACGACATCGGGGGCGTAGGCGGTGAGCTTGCCGCAGGCATCCTCCAGCGATGCGCTCCAGCCGTCCCAGTCGGTGCCGAAGGGCATCGGGTAGTTGACGTTGAAACCTTCGCCTTCGCCTTCGCCGCGCTCATCGGCGTGGCCGAGAAAGAAGGGATACTCGACCATCGGGTCGCCATGCAGGTTGAGTACCTGGATATCGCCGCGGCGATAGAAGATCTCCTGCGTGCCGTTGCCGTGGTGGTAGTCGACATCGAGGATCGACACGCGCCTGGCGCCCTGGTCGCGGAACCATTGCGCGACGACGGCGGCGTTGTTGATGAAGCAATAGCCCCCCATGAAGGCGGCACCCGCATGATGGCCGGGCGGGCGGCAAAGCGCGAAGGCGGTGCGCTCGCCGCCCTTGACGAGGGCGGCGGCGGTCAGCGCGACATCATAGGATGACTTGATCGCCGCCCAGGTGCCTTCGACGAAGGTGGCGCCGGCATCGAAGGAATAATAGCCGAGCAGGGCGTCGACGCGCTTCGGCGGAACGTCGCCGCGCAGGCCGCGCGTCGGCCAGGTGAAGCCCATGGCCGAGCCCGTGAAACCGGCGGCGACCCATTCCGGCCAGACCGTCGGCAGGAAATCGATGTAGTGGGCATCATGCACGCGCTTGGCGGCGGCGAGGTCGTGCTCGACCGGTCCGATGATCGGCCCGAGCTTCTCGCTCTCCACCCGCGCCTTGATGAATTCGGCTCGCGACGGTTTCTCGAAGCCGGGCACGATGGCCGATGTGACCAGTTCCATCTGGCCTGAATGACCGGCGTGAAGCGGCGAAAAGACAGTCTTCATGGAATTCCCCTGGAAGTACGAAAACAGTTGGAGGTGCGAAATCAGTCGAGGTTGAGATAGGGGGTCACGAGAGCCAGCCACATGGCTTCCACATCGTCCTCTATGAGGTCGAATGTCTTGCGATCCCGCTTCAGTCCGACAAGCCTGCAGGCGTGCCCGACCTCCATCATCACCAGGCCCAGCCGCTTGGCGGTCTTTTCCTCGAGCGCCGGGTTCACATGCTGCAGCCAGGCTGCGTAGAGGGCGATGATCTCCTTGTCGTATCCATCCTGGATCGGCCTCAGGTCGGCATTGCCGGATATCGCCTCGATCACCGGCATCAGCGTGACGTTGTCGAGATAGAGCCTGGATGTGTCGATGAAGAGCTTGCGCACTTCGCGCTGAAACTCGTCGCGGTTGGTGGGCTGGGCAACTTTGATACGCTTGGCAATCACCTCGGGAAAGGAAGACAGCCAGCGCCTGCCGAGTTCGAGAAGGATGGCTTCCTTGTTGGGGAAATATTGGTAGACCGAACCGACTGATAGGCCGGCGCGCTGCGCGATGGCGAGCGTCGTCGGGGTCTTGGTTCCTTGCTCGCGGGTCAGGATCAGCGCTGCGTCGAGAATCCTGTCGACCACCTTGCTCGACCGTTGCTGCCGTGGCTGCTTGCGCGGCTCGAGCGCTATTTTGGTCTTGCGGTCGAGACTGCGCTTCACTGCTCGTTGCCCCCATTCCCCGCTCGGCCTCACGCGGTGCAGTCCACTATACATGCCAAATTCCGGCTGTTGACAAACGCGAATAAACAGTCGCATTCTTTATCCACGCTGTCTTCAACGATAACAAGGGGAATTTCGAAGACGGCGCATCGGCATCGACTTTGTCCCACGGCGCCGCCCCGGTGGAGCGGCGGCTCGCAGGACTTCGCGCTGTCGGTCCCTCAGCAAATGTGGAGTCGCGATGTCGGTTGGTGGTGCGGATCTGGTGGTCGTCAACGGTCGAGTGCTGACCATGGACGATGACAATCCTGCCGCCGAGGCTATCGCCGTCAAGGACGGCGTCATCATCGCCATCGGCAGCCGCGCTTCCATCGAAGAACTCAAAGGACCGGCGACAAAAATTGTCGACGCCCAGGGCGGCTCGGTGCTGCCGGGTTTCATCGAGGCGCATATGCATCTGTTCGGCGGCGCGGCCGAGCTCGACAATCTGCATCTGGCGGGCGTGCATGGCTTCGACGCGCTGCGCGACGCGATCCAGGATTTCGCCGCGAAGCGCCCGGACGCCAAGCTGCTGATCGGCGCCGGCGTCGACTACGCGATTCTGCCCGAGCCGGTGACGCGCCACGATCTCGACCGCATCATTCCTGACCGGCCCTTCGTCATGTCGGCATCCGACCACCATACGATGTGGGCGAACACCAAGGCGCTGGAAGAGGCCGGCCTGCTGCATGGCAAGGAGGTCGGCCAAGGCAACGAGATCGTCATGGGCGCGGACGGGCTTGCCGCAGGCGAGCTGCGCGAGAGCGAGGCGTTCGGGCCGGTCCTCGACCACTACGGGGCAAATCGCGCGCGGCTTGGCCTGGAGGGAGTCGAGCCGGATCCTCATCCTTCGCCAAGCGAGCTGGCGGCCGATCGCGATCTGATGCATCGCGGGCTTGAATGGTGCGCCAAGCAAGGCATCACATCGATCCAGAACATGGACGGCAACTTCTACCAGCTCGAGCTGCTGGCCGATCTGGAAAAAGAGGGACGGTTGCTTTGCCGCACCAAAATCCCGTTCCACTTCAAGAACTTCATGAAGCTGGACATGCTGGAAAAAGCCTCGCGGATGGCCGCAACCTACAAGTCCGAGTGGCTGTCCTCCGGCATGGTCAAGGTCTTCTATGACGGCGTGCTGGATTCCTGGACCGCGGTGATGGTCGACGACTATGCCGACCGTCCCGGTTGGCGCGGCGAGCCGCTGTTTTCGCCGCAGCATTTCGCCGAGGTCGCGGTCGAGGCCGATAGGCGCGGGTTGCAGATCGCCGTGCATTCGATCGGCGATGGCGCGGTTCGCGCGGTGCTCGACGGCTATCAGGCGGCGGCGAAGAAGAACGGCAGGCGCGACAGCCGCCACCGCGTCGAGCATATCGAGGTGATCACGGCGCCCGACGTGCCGCGCTTCGCCGAACTTGGCGTTCTGGCTTCGATGCAGCCGGCGCATCCGCCGGGGGCGATGAACTTCCCGCTGGAGCCGACGATCTCGCGCAT
>NZ_RZSA01000205.1:0-8021 GCF_003998075.1 Mesorhizobium sp. M2A.F.Ca.ET.037.01.1.1
CTCCCTTGCCCTGCGGGCACAGGCTGGCTCGCGCGGCGCGCCGGACGAGGGGGCCGTCGAGGCGCCTGCCTTCGTCATCGTCGGCGAAAGCGCGGCCGACACCACGGCGCGCGAAGCGCTGCTCGACCGCGCCATGGGGCCGAAGCGCAAGAAGAAGTCGTCCGAAAAGCTGCGGCGCGGCCGCCGGCCCTCGGAGGGACTGGCCTTCGTCGCCCGCGATGCGTCGGGCGTGGTCGTCGGCACGGTGCGGCTTTGGGATGTGAGGCTGGGCGAGGGCGGTCCGGCAGCGCTTCTGCTTGGCCCGCTGGCGGTCGAGCCTGGCTTGAAGAGCGGCGGCATCGGCTCGGCGCTGATGCGGCATGCGATCGCCGAGGCCGCGCGGCTCGGCCATGGCGCGATCCTGCTCGTCGGCGATGCGCCCTATTACGGACGGTTCGGCTTCTCGGCCGACCGCACCGGAACGCTTGCCATGCCTGGCCCCTACGAGCGGCACCGGCTTCTGGCATTGGAGCTGAAGGACGGCACGCTGGATGGCGTCAAGGGCACGATCAAGGCCGCCGGCCGCAAGATCAAGGGGCAGGCGCCGGGCTTTGTCGCCTGACGCCTACTATTCGACAGAAACAAGGCCGCCCGATGGGCGGCCTTGTTTCTTGCGAACGATCAGCCGAGCAGCTGGCTGAGCGCCATGGCGACCGTCATGTCGCCTTCGACCTTTAGCTTGCCGGCCATGAAGGCCATGGTCGGGTTGAGGTCGCCGGCGATCAGCGAATCCAGATCGTCGAGCGACAGCTTCACGGTGCAGTCGGTCGGCGCATCGGTGGTCGAGACGGTCGCACCGTCGATGACGATGACGCCGTCGCCGCCGGTGTCGAACTTGACCGAATGCTCGAAGCCCGCGCTTGCCACGCGCGACCTGATCTTGTCGGCAATCTCCTGAACGCCCATGGCTGTTCTCCTCGTTGGTTGCGTTGACGCGCACCGGCGCTTGGCCGCTGGGCGAGGTAGATGCGCCGCGCCTGCGCGGTCGCCTGTCACCGCGCATATAGCTTCGAGTTGACGTAAACGTCAACGCGGTCACCATGCGTCATGTCGCAACAGGGGTAAGCGCGGCTAGGCATCCGTGCCGGGCGATCAATGTTCCGGCGCGGCCTTGAACGCCTTGGTCATTGCCGCCGCGGTTTCCCCGGCGCCCCTGCGACGGCGCAGCGCGTTGTCCCGGATATCGTCCTTGGAGAGGAAGTTGACCTGGTCGATCAGCACGTCGTGCACCAGCTCGACGCCAATGCGGGTGTTGATGGTATCGCGGATCGACTTGCGGAAGGCGTCGAGATCGATCGATTCCTTCTTCGTGAAATCGATCTGCGGATTGGAATAGAGATAGGAATAGACTTGGTCGGTCATCAACGCCTGCGCCGGCACCGACAGCTTCTTCATCTGCTCCGGCTCGATCGTGTAGACGAGCTTGGTGAGGAAATAGCCGTCGATCGTGCCATCGCGCAGCAGCGGCACCGAGATCATGTCGGTCTTGACGTAGTCGAGGCCGCCCAGCATCGGCTTCGGCGGTTCGGCCGCGCCGCGTTGGCTGGCCGCCTGGAAGGAATAGAAGACCGCGCCCAGCGTCACGGCGCAAATCCACAGCGCGGCGGCGACAAACTTTATCACCGGGTCTTTCCTTGCGCCCAGATCATCTCCATCAGGCTCGGGCCATGCCGAACTCGGCGGCCGAATAGGTGCCGTCCGTATCGGCGCGCTGGATGGCGTTCCTCAGAAGCGTGGCGACCTCGTTGACGGCGTTGAGATGGGCAAGGATCGCCGCTTCGTTCTTGGCCAGCTTCTGGCGCAGCCGCAAAAGGCCCTCGCGATGCTGCTCGAGGAACTCGATCTCGTTGGCGCCCTTGAGCGCCCGGTTGAGCTCGTAAAGATACCGGCTCTTGCGCGCGTTCGAGGCCTTGAGGTCATAGGCCGTTCCACTGCGGATGCCGGCTGTCTCCTCGTCCACGACTTCCTCGATGCGGCCGATGATGGCGGCGAGGTTGCCGGGTCGTGCGGCGGCAGGCGCGTCCGATGCATTGGCGCGAGCGGGAAGGTTGTAAAGGTCCGTCTGGTCGGCCATGTAGGTCCCTAGATATTGATGTCCATTTTTATGGTTGTGTCGTCGCCGGTCATCGACCGTGCGGCCTTGCGCTCAAGCTCCTCGACCATCGAGGTCGAAAGCCTGGTTTGCTGGTCTATCTCGGTTTTCTGCGGTCCGCCGGCAACGGGGCCGACCGGCACCTTGCGCTTGCCATCCAGATAATGGTCGGCAAGCATGGATCGGGCGATGCCGATGCCCCCATGCGCGGCCATGACATCGGCTACCTTCTCGGCGAGCTGCGACTTCCACATGTCGCCGGCAAGGCCCTTGCCGTAAACGCCCTCCGCGTCCTTGGGCATCATGTTCTGGATGAAGGTCGTCAGCACCATCGCCTCGAAGCGCTGGAACTTCTTCGCGGGATTGGCGGCTTCCACCTTGTCGGCAGTGGCGCGCGAGAGCACGGAGCCGGCATCGACCGTGGCGGACGGATCGACAGAGAACGGTGCCGAAGTGCCATTCGCCCTTCTTGCGAGCGCCGCGCGCGCGGCTTCGACATCGGCCGGCTCCGCTGCGCGGGCAACGTCCATGACGATGTCGCTGGGTGGGGAAATGGCCAAGAAAGTCCGCCCTTTGCCGGTTTTGTTATCCGCAACATGACTGAACAAGCTTGTGGCAGGCTTGCGGGAAAAAGGGCGACGCATGCCGATGTTGGATCGGTTGTCTGCTCGCGCTTCGAGTGGCATTCCCCACGCGATGTTCTGCTGATGTCGCTGGGGCCGCAAGCCGACGGTCTGTTTACAAGACGAGTTCGAGGTTTTGATCGGTAGCTCGGCGCATCTCGTCCAAAATAGTCGCCTAGCTCTGTGTGGTCGTGCCGAAGATGACGGCGGCTATTCTCGGCTCAGACTCAATTTGAGAATCGAAACACCCTACCCATTTCGTTAGGCATCATGAAAATCTCCTCCGCCTGGGAGAAGCCGGCGTCCGTGCCCATGCCGAGCCATGTGCCGACCGTCTCCGGGAAATCGGCAAGTCGCATGTGCCTTTCCATCGAAGCGAATTCCTCATCTGAAACTGCCGACCATTCGTCGCGCAGCAAAGAAAATCGTGCCAGCCAGGATAAGCGCTCCTCTCCTTCGAACAGCGCCGGCTCCCAAATTATAAACATGCCCTTCCCGCCCAGAGAGCGGTGGGCGTCGTGCATCAGCTGTGCCTTGCCCGTGGCAGGCAGGTGATGCAGCGACATCCCAATCCAGATTACATCGACAGGCTCAGACCACTTCGCCATGGCCTGGGCGAAATCATTGCACTGCAACTCGACCGGACATGGCATACCGTCGAGCTCTCGTGCCGCCAGTCGCAGAGATGCCTCAGACAAGTCGATGCCGACGTAATTTCCGATCGCCATCGTCTTCAGCATTGCGGCGGAGGCGCTGGCATCTCCACAGGCAATGTCGAGAAACCGGAATGACGCCGGCGCATGCTCGACAAGCAGATCGCGAAGGACGCCGTAGACCTCCCGATGGAACATGAGATTCGCGCCAACGATCTTGCGATAGGTTTGCAGTTCCTTGTTGAACATGTCCTGGGAGCCGACAGCGTCGTCGCCTGCCCTGACTAACGTTGTTTCGTTCGAGGAACCTGCCATGACGTCCTCCAAATAGATTCGGCTATGAGCGTGATCAGAGATTGGAATTCTGGCGCTGCGTCCCCAGTGCATGCAGATGCAGCGCCCGAAAAACCGCCGTGTGGCCTGGCGTGGCGACACCCAACTCAATTCCCAGTTGATGCATGCGCCCGGAAAGCCACGCGACCTCGATGGGTCTCCCACGTTCGAGGTCATTTGCCATCGAGGATTTCACATGCGGAGGAAACGCGGACCACCTGGTCTCGACGCGGCCCGGGAACCCGTCGGCCATTGGGTGGCCGGCCGCTGCGGCTACCGCCATCCCCTCATCCCTCAACTGTTCAATGAAGATGCGTGCTTCCGGATCGGCCAGGATCGGGCCGATGCCAGAGCGCATCAGCGATGTTCCTCCCGAGAAGGCGCAAAGCGTTACAAACTTCTCCCAAAGCACTTCGTCGATGTCTGCGACTGGTTTGAGCTCAAGCCCGATGGCGCGATCACACAGCCCCTTCAGTTGCTCGATGACAGGATCATGTTGGCCGCCGACCAGGATATGAGGCAGCCCGCCGGAATGAACGACCTCGCCCGGCTTGCTGATGAAGCCGGAAAGATAGGTGGCGCCGCCTATCACGCGGTCACGCTGCAGATGACGACCAAGGATTTCGACGCTGTCGATGCCGTTTTGCAGCGTAACGACGCGCGTGTTGACCCCCACGAGGGGTGCGATAGATGCAGCCGCCCCCTCGCTGTCGTAGAGCTTGACAGCGAAAATCACCAGATCCACAGGCGCGATATCAACCGCCGCTCCGCTCGCGGATACAGGCGCATGAACAAAGCTGCCGAGGTCGCTCTGGATACTCAGACCAGTCTGGAGCATTGCCGCAAGGTGCGCTCCGCGAGCAATGAAGCTCACGTCGCCCCCTGCCTGGGCTAGCCTGGCGCCGATATATCCGCCAATGCCGCCCGCTCCCATCATTGCGATCCGCATGCCGTCCCCTCGACGTCAGCTGTCGCCATCAACCCGCCAAGCGTTGCGGACCAATTGGTGAGCCGAACGAATATTAGCAGCTTCTTCAGTGACGAACCAGTTCACAGGTCATTATTCCAGGCCTGCGCGTCGTAGGCCTTCGATATATCTGGCACGGTCCTGTGACCGTATCAGTGGGTGGTATTTTTCGACCCAATCGATGCTGAGATTCGGCTGTAGCCGTTTGCATTCGACGAGTCCTTGACGTGCGATTTCCAGATCACCGGCCAGTCCTGCGGCTGCTGTGAGTGTGCGCCAAGCGGTTCCAAAGTTTGGTCTCATCAGTACAGCCCGACGTTCAGCTCTTACCGCTTCGGCGTAACGGCCGGCGACCAGATGGCAAAGACCCTCCACCGAAAGATTCGCTGCTTGGGTTTGATCAAGGGGACTCAGTCGTCGTGCGATTTCGAGCTGGCGGAGGCCATCTTCAGCAAGCCCCGCATAGCCGTAGGCTACCCCCAAGATTATGTGGACGAATGCAAAGTTCGGGTTACGCTGCAGTGCCTCGTTCAGTTCCTCCACCGCCGGCCCAAATCGTCTCGAAAACGCTGATATGTAACCTGCCGCGAAATGGGCCCATGCGTCGTCGGGATCGAGGTCTATCGCACCCTGGGCAAGCGCGAGGGCACTTGATATGCCTTGCTCAAACTCCAAATTGCCGGAAATTACACGGGTGGCGAAGGCCCACGCGAGCAGGCTGCGGGCGCGAGCGTAGTGGGGATCAAGCTCAATAGCTCGCTTCAGGAGGTTGATGCCAGTGTCCTCGTCTTGAATAACCCATGTCCAGATATAAGGCATTGCTCGTACGACGCAGCCCCACGCATCGAGACTCTCAGGCGCCTTACTTTGAAGGCGAAGGCGTTCAGCTGCGTAAATCTGCGGCTCTATCGCTGCGACAACGCTGTGAGTGATCTCATCCTGCACTGCGAAAATATCAGAGGCGGGGCGGTCGTAGCGCTCTGCCCAGATGTGATTGCCGCTGGCCGCGTCAATAAGCTGGCCAGTTACCCGCAGTCGCTCACCCGCCTTGCGAACGCTGCCTTCCAGTACATAGCGAACACCAAGCTCGCGCGTGACCTGACGGATATCTGGCGCCTTGCCTTTGTACGCGAAGGACGAATTGCGCGCGATAACGAAGAAGCCCCGCAGCTTGGATAAGGCGGTAATGATGTCCTCCGCGATCCCGTCGCCGAAGTATTCCTGTTCGGGGTCGCCGCTCATGTTCTGGAAGGGCAGGACGGCGATCGACGGCTTGTCGGGCGGCGCCAGTCTTCCGCCGGACAGATCGGGCACTGTCGACACGCTTGCGATGTGACGGTCGAAGGCCACGCGATAGACTCGCACCGGCCGTGCAATGTTTTTGAGTTCTTTGTCGCCGAGATCCTCGAATTCTTCCTTCAGCTTGTCGCGCACCTGCTCATATGCCGCACCTGACAGGTAAATCTCACTTGGTTCCGCAATGCTTTCCAGGCGAGCAGCAATGTTAACACCGTCGCCCATTAGGTCACCGTCGCTCTCCTCGACTATGTCGCCGATATGGATGCCGATCCGGAACTCGATACGTCGATCAGGCGGCACTCCGGCATTTCGTTCAAGCATGGCATTCTGCACTTCGATAGCGCATCGGACGGCATCGACCACGCTACGGAACTCGACAAGGGCTCCGTCACCGGTGCGTTTCACCACGCGTCCGATGTGTACCGCGATGGTAGGATCAACCAGATCGCTGCGGAGCGCCCGCAGGCGCGCGAGAGTCCGATCTTCGTCCACGCCAGCCAGTCGGCTGTATCCCACGACATCGGCGGCCAGGATTGCCGCAAGCTTGCGGGTCTCGCTCATTTGCCCCTCCTTCCCTATCCGACATAGCACAGACTCAGGAGGGCCGCTGCATTTAGATCCGTTCCGCCTGGGGCCGCTTCGGGTCTGAACTGCGACACAAACGGCGATGTGTCCTTCCAGGGGGGCAAGGCCGGGCTGCCTGAGTGACAAGTATGCCGATCGTCTATACGTAACGGCGGCTCTCTGGCTAAACGCGACCTCTAGCGAGGTCGCCGGTTATTGGCGCCGGCACTGCACGCTCGCATTGGAGGTAGGACTAGACTACGCTCGCCAGTCGGAGCGATCTATGGGAGAGCCGGGACACAAGCATGGAGCGACGCCTTGCCGCAATCCTTGCAGCCGACGTCGTCGGCTACAGCCGTCTCATGGGAGCCGACGAGGCTGGCACGCTTGCGCATCTGAAGAGGCTTCGCGCCGAAGTTATCGAGCCCAAGATCAAAGAGTCGCGCGGACGCATCGTCGGTTCGGCTGGTGACAGCCTTCTTGTCGAATTCGCCAGCGCGGTCCACGCGGTGCAGTGTGCGGTCGAAGCCCAGGAGGGATTGGCCGCTCACAATGCAAGTTTGCCCGAAGACAAGCGCATGGCTTTCCGCATGGGTGTGAATTTGGGCGACGTGATCGCGCAGGACGATACGATCTACGGTGATGGCGTGAACATCGCCGCGCGGCTCGAGAAGCTTGCAGAACCGGGCGGCATCTGCGTCGCGCGCAACGTCTACGAGCAGGTCAAAGGCAAACTAGACTACAGCTACACCGATCTCGGTAGCCATCAGGTCCACAACATCGTGGAAGCGGTGCGCGCCTATCGGGTCAGTCGAGCGAAACCCACTTCGGTATTCTCCACAAAGGATATGCTAGCGCTTCCCGAAAAACCGTCCATCGCGGTCTTGCCATTCGACAACATGAGTGGCGACCCCGAGCAGGGCTACTTCGCTGATGGCATGGTCGAGGAGATCATCACCGCGCTTTCCCGCACGCGCTGGCTGTTCGTCATCGCGCGCAACTCGAGCTTTACCTACAAGGGCCGGGCCGTGGACATCAAGCAGGTCGGACGCGAGCTTGGTGTGCGCTACGTGCTTGAAGGGAGCGTCCGCAAGGCGGCGAGCAGGGTTCGCATCACCGGTCAGCTTATCGACGCGACAACGGGAGCACATCTATGGGCCGACCGTTTCGACGGCGGGCTGGAGGATGTTTTTGATCTGCAGGAGGAAGTGACCCGGAGCGTCGTCGGAGCGATCGCTCCGAAGCTGGAACAGGCAGAGATCGAGCGGGCCAAGCGCAAGCCGACCGAACACCTTGACGCTTACGACTACTATCTGCGCGGGATAGCAAGCCTCCACCAGTTGACCAGGGAATCCACCGCGAACGCTCTTCAGTTGTTTTACAGAGCCATCGAACTCGACCCTGAATTTGCCTCCGCATACGGCATGGCCGCGTGGTGTGCCGTCATACGC
>NZ_RZSA01000206.1:0-8013 GCF_003998075.1 Mesorhizobium sp. M2A.F.Ca.ET.037.01.1.1
GCAAGCTGACCGGTTGGGAGATCGTCGCTGTGCCCGGCCTCATTCCGGCCGGCCCCTTCTTCGACCATCTCGCCAACCGGCGCTTCCCGGTCACCAACTGGCTGCGGACGAAGAAGGAGCTCGACTATATCGTCGAACCGGACATGTTCCACGATTTCTTCGGCCATGTGCCGATCCTGACCCAGCCGGTGTTTGCCGATTTCATGCAGATGTATGGTGAGAAGGCGGAGGACATGATCGCGCTCGGCGGCGACGAGATGATCACCAGGCTTTACTGGTACAGCGCCGAATACGGCCTCATCCAGGAACCCGGCCAGCCCGTGAAGGCGTTCGGCGCCGGCTTGATGTCGTCCTTCACCGAGCTGCAATTCGCGGTCGAGAGCAAGGACGCCCACCATGTGCGGTTCGACCTCGAGACGGTGATGCGCACCGGCTACGAGATCGACAAGTTTCAGCGCGCCTATTTCGTGCTGCCGTCCTTCGATGCGCTGCGCGATGCCTTCGCTAATGGAGACCTTGCCGGCATCGTGGCGCGGTTCAAAGGCCGGCCGGCGCTCGACCCGTCGATGGTCTGAGCTTTTTACGCAACTCCGGACGGAAAACTGGGCAGCGCTTTTCCTGGAATTGTTCTGAGGTCGGTTTTCGCCCAACCGACATTCAGGGCGGTTCAGTTGCCGAGAGGCAGCTGAGCCGCTTTGTCTTGCGGATGTCTAAGCCTTATTGGGCTCGGCCTTGATCCTGGCCAACTGCTCGCTCTGCAGGTCCAGCGCGGCATTGATGAAGCGCAGGACGGTCGCGAGCTCCGCATTGCTGAAGCTCGCCACCACCTTCTCCCCCTCGCGCGCGATCGTGCCGTAATAGCGCTCCGACAATTCCCTGGTCAGCTCGGTCGCCTCGATCACCACCTTGCGCCTGTCCTCGAGGCTGCGGGCCCGGGTGACGTAGCCGCGCGCCTCCAGCCGGTCGATCAATGCAGTGACGGCGGCCGGCGTCAGTCCGGTCGCCGCCGCCACGGCGCCCGCCGATTGCGGTCCAGCATAGAGCAGGCCCAGACAATGCCGCTCGGCCGCGATCAGGCCCAGCCGCGCGCCCACCGCCTCGTCATAAGCCTGGGTGGCGTCCTGCCAGCGCATGACGGCAACGCCGGCTGGTGGCGCTGGCCGCCGCGGCCGTGCTGGTGCGCATTGCCGTCTACGGCCTTTGAACGCGGTTGCAATTTCGCCAAAAGCGCCCAGGCGGCGCCGGTTGCCACACCAGGCGCCGGCGCCGCCGGCGTTTCGGAGATCAGACGGCGATCAGCTTGCCGAGGTGCTCGCCCAAGCGGCAGGCGAGCGCGGTGATGGTCGTCGTAGGTTGCACTGGCCCGACGTGCAGAACACCGATGAGGCGCCGACATAGAGATTGTCCATGCCGTGCACTTTGCAATTGACGTCGACGACACTCTTCAAGACATCGGTGCCCATGCGGGTGCCGCCCATATGATGGTGGCCGGCGGTCTCCTCGTTGGTCGGGTAATCGCCGCCGTTGCTGATCCAGTCGTCGATGCGGACGCGGCCGAGATTCTTCTGCGCCAGCGTCGTGCCGAAGAGCTTCAGCCCCTCGAGCAGGGTGCGGCGCTCGAGCGGCGACTTCTTCCAGTGCAGTTCGATGCGCGGAACGCCGGCGTGATCGACGTCGGTCTTCGACAGCTCGATCTGGTTCGAAGCGAGTGGCGCCTGCTCCCAGGCGACATAGAGCTGGGCGGCGCAACGCAGCCTCTGGTCCAGTTGCGAAGACATCCACTCCGCCATGTTCGGCGCGGTGCAGGCGAGGTCGGCGATCAACTTCTTGACATTGGGATAGGGGCTCTCGATCAGGCGGATGCCGAAATTCATGATCTGCAGCCGCTCCATCGCGGCAAGCGTCGGCGAGAAGAAGGCTTCGTTCGAGGCGTCGACCTCGAACTCCGAATAGCTGGCGAGAATGGCGTTGCCGCCCTCGAAGGTCGGATGCTCCATCCAGTAGCGGCCGAGCGCCGCCGCGTTGGGCACCACGCCGCCATTCGAACGCTCATTCGACCACAACAGCAGCCGCGAGTTTTCCAGCCCACCGGTGCAGGTGACGAAATAGTCCGCGCTGAAAGTGCCGGCGTCCTGGCCGTTCGACCACAGCTTCGCGCCGGTGACGCGCTTGCCGTCGCCGATATGCTCGGTCGCATAGGTGTTGAGCACGACGGCGATGTTCTTGCTCCGGTCGAGCTCGTCGGCGAATTTCTCGCCGAAGCGAACCGCAGGACTCTTGATCAATTGCACCCAGCGTATGTCGTCCGAAACCGGCACGTCGGGCCGGAAGTCGGGAAGCTCGAGGATGTCGTGGACTTCCTTCAGATAGGGCTCAACATCGGCGCGGCTGATCGGCCAGCCGGTGTCCGGCGCCCAGGCCTTGGGCTCGAAGTCTTGGCTGTCGAGCACGCGGCACCAGCCGGCCCAGTGATTGGACGAGCCGCCCATGAAGCGCAGCCTAGTGATGTCGAGGTCGAAGTAGAAATCGCCAACCGTCTTACCGCGGTAGAAATCCTGCGACTCGTCGCTGAACTCGCGCGAGCCCGCCTCCAGGACGACGACCGGGATGCCGGCGGCGCCCAGCTTCCTGGCGATCGTGGTGCCGGCCGGCCCGGAGCCGAGGATGCAGGCCCTGGGTTTGAAGCCGGCCTGCTTATAGGCTTCGTAGCTGTCGAAGATCATGCGAGGTCGCTCCGCCGCAGGATCCATCCGTTGATCTCGACGATTTCATCACGGTCGATCTCGTCAGGGTTGGCGGGGGCCGGTGGGTTGCGGAACAGCGACAGTGCCGGCAACGTGATCAAGGCCTGCAGGATCACGCGGCGCGATATTTTTCTTATGAACCTGCTCATGATACGTCTTTCGATAGGGGGCTCGATCCACGCATGCCGTTCCTGAACGGCACACATGCCGCCGAGGAGGCCAAACTCCGTGCCAAACCCGGGTGAAGACGGCGTTACACCCGGAAGTTTAGCGCGGTTGAATATGGACATGGTTAGGGTTTTCCTAAAGCGCGTCGCATTGGAGCGGTTCAGGCGCCGGGCTTTTGAGTTTTGTTTCGATGTCGTTGCCCCAAAACCGCTTCGCACTTTTGGGCGACATGCATGACGCCCGCGAGGGGCCTCAAGCCGCTTCGGGAAGCTCGCGGTCGAGTATCGAAAGGTTGCGGCCGCGGTTCTTCGCCTCGTAGAGCCTGCGGTCGGCCGCGCGCATCAAATCGGAAACGGTTGCACCTTCGCCGCAGCTTATGCCGCCGATCGAGACCGTGAGCGGCACGGTGCGCCCGTCGGTAGGGCGGAAACGGATCAGCTCGACCTCGCGACGGATGCGTTCGGCGACATGCTTGGCCTCACGCTCGCCGGCGCCGACCAGGAAAGCCGCGAACTCCTCGCCGCCGATGCGGCCGAGCACGTCGCCGTTGCGCACACCACGCTCGATGGCGCCGGCGATCAGAAGCAGCGCTTCGTCCCCCGTCAGATGACCGTAGCTGTCATTGATCCTCTTGAAGTGATCGGCGTCGATAATGAGCAGCGCGCCACGATCGCTCTTGCGCCGCGACCCATCGAGCGCGGCAAAGAAGGTTTCGCGATTGAGCATGCCGGTCATGTCGTCGCGGCTTGCCTTTTCGGAGAGGCGCCTGTGCGCCGCGGCGAGTTGCGCGTGGGCGCGGGCAAGTTCGCGATGCGCGTTCTGCAACCGGTCGCTGTGCCAGAAGCTGCCCGCGCTGGCGGCCCAGGCGAGCACGAGCGGGCATAGCGTCGATGCCAGCCAGATCGTGCGGCTCATCGGGAAGCCGATTGCCGGAACCACAATCAGCGTCAACAACAGCGAGACGGCGACCGAAGCGAATGCTACGGTAGCGGCCTTTAGAAATATGCGGCTCATCACTTGCTCCCAAGGGATAGCCTCTGTGCCAGCAAGCGCTGAAGGCGACCTTTCCGGAACTTTTAAAATTTGAAGCGAGACGCCATTTTCACATACCGTGACGCGCATAAGTTGTGGATAACTTCAGCGCCGGCATGCCATAAGAAGCCATGACAATGACACCCGATCCCGCCCGCTTTGCCCATGTCACGGACTGGGTGTTCGACCTCGACAACACGCTTTATCCGCATCACTCGAACCTGTTCGCGCAGATCGATGTGAAGATGACCGCCTATGTCGGCGAGCTGCTGACGCTTTCGCGCGACGACGCGCGCAAGCTGCAGAAGGAACTCTACCTGGAATATGGCACGACGCTGAACGGGCTGATGAAGCGGCACGGCATCGATCCCGACGATTTCCTCGAGAAGGTGCACGATATCGACTATTCGCGACTGGTGCCGGATCCGGTGCTGGGCGCGGCGATCCGCCAGCTTCCGGGGCGCAAATTCATCTTCACCAATGGCGACCGCAGGCATGCCGAGCGCACCGCGCGCCAGCTCGGCATATTGGAGCATTTCGACGCCATCTTCGACATCGTCGCGGCGGGGCTCAATCCCAAGCCGGAGCGCCAGACCTATGAACGCTTCGCCGAACTGCACTCGGTGACCGGGCACAATGCGGTGATGTTCGAGGATCTGGCGCGCAATCTGGCCGTGCCGAAATCGCTCGGCATGACGACCGTGCTGGTGGTGCCGCGCAATTTCGAACCGACCTTCTCGGAAATCTGGGAACGCGACCCGGCGAATGATGACGACGTCGATTTCGTCACCGACGATCTCGCCGGCTTCCTGACCGCGATCGTCGACGTGGTGGCCTGACCAACTTCGGATTGCCTATACGCTGTCCCGGCGCGAGCACTATTGGCGCGGACTGCGGAACCTAATCGAAATCCGGAATCGTGCCGGGCGGCAGTCCCAGCCGGCCGTTCAGCTCCTTCAAGAACCGGCAGAGGTCCGGATTGCCGGCTGCTCCCGTACCGTTGCCGTCGGACGCGTAGCCGTTGCCGTGGCCGTTGCCGCAATTGGCGTTGCCGTTGAAGCTGCCGCCATTGAAATTGCCGCTGAAGCTCCCGGCATTGCCGTTGCCGTTGAAATTGCCGCTGTTGCCGTTGCCGTTGAAGTTGCCGGCATTCCCATTGCCGTTAAAATGTCCGGTATTGCCAAGGCCATTGAAATTTCCGGTGTTGCCAAGGCCGTTGGCGACACCGGCGCCGATTGGAAGATCGGCAATCCTGACCAGGGTCGAGGCATCGGCGGCAAGCAACGCGGCAAGCAGGGTGCCGAGCGCGAGGCCGTTGCCACCAAGCAGCCTCGCCGCCACCCGACGCTCGCGGGGCCGGGCGGGCCCGGATGATTTCAGGCCGGTCATCAGCGGTTCCCCCGGCCGTTGAAGTTGCCATTGAAGGCGCCGACATTGCCGTTGCCGTTGAACGATCCGCCGTTGAAGTTGCCATTGCCGGCGCCGATGTTGCTGTTGCCGTTGTATTCGCCGGTGTTGCCGTTGCCGTTGAAGGAGCCGATGTTGCCGTTGCCGCTCGTCGCCGAGGTGTTGTTGTTGCCGTTGAACGCGCCGACATTGCCGGTACCGCTGTTGAAGGCGCCGACATTGCCGGTGCCGCTGTTCTTGTAGCCGAGATTGCCGCCGAAGTTACCGAGCGGATTCATGCTCCTGACGTCCGAGCCGATGGCCTGGCCGTATTTGCCGACCGCCGCCTGGACAGCCGACATGCCGAAGGCCTGGCTGCCCGTCGTGGTGTCGGCCTTCGCCGCGGTTGCACTCAACAACCCCAGGCATAGCGCCGGTATGACGTAGCGTTTCATCTGCGAGCTCCTTCCATGGCTAAGCTTGAAATTGGGCTTTCGAAATTGGCCCCCGTTTCGAAAAGGACCATTCTTCGAAAAGGACTGGGACCGCCGGCGACATGTCGCGATAGCCTTTGCGCGGGGGACGGGCGCGTGGCTCGGCGATCCCAGAGGCGTCAGCGTCGACTTGGCGACGCTGGCGGTTGGTCGGCGCTAGTGGTTGGCGTTGCCGTTTCCGTTGCCGTTGCCGGCGCCCCAGTTGCCGTTGCCGTTGGCATTGCCGTTTCCGAGGCCCCAGTTCCCGTTGCCGTTCACGTTGCCGTTGCCGAGGCCGAAATTGCCGTTGCCGTTGCCGTTGCCGTTCGCGACGCCGGCATTCAGATTGCCGTTGTAGTTGCCGTTGAAGGCGCCCCAGTTGCCGTTGCCGTTCCCGTTGCCGTTGCCGAACCCGAAGTTGCCGTTGCCGTTGAAGTTGCCGTTGTAGGCGCCGGTATTGGCGTTGCCGTTGCCGTTGCCGTTGCCGACGCCGACATTGCCGTTGCCGTTGCCATTGCCGCTGCCGATCGAAAGCGCGGATGCCGTACCGGTCAGAGCCGACAGTACGGCCGCGGCCAGGATGATCTTTCTCATGACGTTCTCCTTCGTTTGCGTTGAGCTTCCCGGGCAGTTCAAGATGACCGGGAGGACGCTTGAAGGATGCACGCAGAAATAGCGGCGATACATTCGGGCTGATCAGCGGAGGTTGTCGGTTTTTCTGCTGATCCCCATGTCAGGAAAAGTTGAAGCAATCAGGAAAAAACTGACAGGCATAAAGGCATCTGGCGGGTGTATACTGCGCAAACATTCATGCCTTTTCTCGCCGACCCGCGGGTGGCTTGCGATCCTCGCGACGGCAATGGGAAGAGAAAGGTTGATGTGGGCGGGTATGACCACAGGTAAGGACGATAGGGCCCTGCGCCGCAGGCTTGCGCGGCGCTTGATCGCCGTGCAGGAAGAGCAGCGCCTGCGCCTGTCGCGGGAGCTGCATGACGACCTCGGCCAGATGCTGGCCAGTGTCGCGCTGGAGTTGCACAACGTACGTGCCGGCACGCAGGAGATGGACGGCCGTCTCGAGCGCGCCGCGATGCTTATCGACCGGCTCAGCGCCAAGGTGCATGACGCTGCCTGGAACCTGCGGCCCGCCGACCTTAATCGTCTCGGCCTGCGCGCTTCGGTCGAGGATCTGACGACAATGCTTTGCAGCCAGCTCGGCATTCCATGCGAGATGGATCTCGACGCCCTTTCGAACCCGCTGCCCGCAGAGACCGCGCTCACGCTTTATCGTGTCGCGCAGGAGGCGATCACCAATATCGGCAAGCATGCCCTGCCGAGCCGGGTAAGCGTAACGGCCCATATTCAGGACGATCGGATGCGCCTGACAATCGAGGATGATGGCCGCGGCTTTGACGGCCGCGCCGACCCCGGTCCGGGCCATCTGGGACTTGCCGGAATGCGGGAGCGGCTGGCGCTGGTCGGTGGTGAACTGACGGTCGAAAGCGCCACGATGAAAGGAACTGCCGTTTATGCGGATGTGCCGTTGGCACATTGAATAGTGGGGGAAAGGGCTGCGCCTTCCAAGGACAGTCTGATTGGTGGGGAAATGGTTGCGTCGGCTTCGGGCCTGTTCGTCGCGTTTTGCCAAGTGTCTGGTTTTGCACGGGTTCGGACAGCACAACGCGACGTTCCTTTCCTAAACTCGTCTACGTGAAGCGCCGCACATCCCGGACATTAGCTGCGGCTTACAATCCGCGCCGCATGGGTTAGGCGGGGGGATAGCTTTACCCGCTACGGCCGCCTCAGGGCTTGCCGATACAGACGGGCGTCCCGCGCCATGCGGGGCTGTTGCCTAGACCATCAAGGACAAGAGGCCTCTTCCGGAGGAAGGGCTCTTCACGACTGATGGAGGTTAAAGGTGCGCTGCAGGCGGATATTTCTGGTCGACGACCACCCGATCATGCTGTCGGGGGTCGGGGCGATGATCAACAGCCAGGACGATCTGACGGTCGTCGGCCTGGCCGGGAATGCCGAGGATGCCCTTGAAGGGATCGGCAAGACGCTGCCCGATATCGCCGTGGTCGATATATCGCTTCCCGGCGACAGCGGGGTCGTGCTGATCGAAAGGCTCGGCGAGCGCTTTCCCGAGGTCAGCTGCATAGCATTGACAGCGCATGAGGACCCCGGCTGCCTGCGCCAGGTGCTTGCGGCGG
>NZ_RZSA01000207.1:0-7971 GCF_003998075.1 Mesorhizobium sp. M2A.F.Ca.ET.037.01.1.1
CTTCCGTGTCGCCGGCTTGGGCGAGATCCTGTTCGATGCCGGCGACACGGAAGGCGCCGAGGCGGTGCTTGCCCGGGCGCCCGAGGACAAGAAGGACGCGCCGGCGCTGGCGGCGCTGCACGCCAAGATGACGCTGGCGGCGGAAGCGGCCGCGCTCGGCAATCCGGCCGAATTCGAGCGCCGGCTCGCCGCCAACCCGGCAGACCATCAGGCGCGCTTCGACCTGGCGATGATCCAGAACGCGCGCGGCGATCGCAATGCGGCCGCCGACAATCTGCTGGCGATCGTCAAGGCCGACCGCAGCTGGAACGACGACGGTGCCAGGGCGCAGCTGCTGAAGTTGTTCGAGGCCTGGGGAATGACCGACGAGGCAACGCTGGCGGCGCGCCGCAAGCTGTCGTCGCTGCTGTTCTCGTAGAGCATTTTGGCGTTTCACAGAAACGCGAAACGCCCTAGGTATTTGTTCTGACGCAATTCCGGACGAAGGCCGCTGCGCACTTGTCCCGGAATAGCGCTCAAAGCGCGTCGCGATCTTCCAGATTCGCTCCATGCGCTTTAGGTTTTGATTTTACGCATGTGTTTATCCCGTTCCCACTTTCGGGAGACATGCTTTGAAGTTTTTTGCCGGCTGTCGCGGCCGGCAGGCTTGAGCGGAGGAGTGCCAGCGCCAGATAAGGGCTGTGCCGATCAAGAGGGTGCGAGAGGAGATTGCAGGGTGATGCGCTTGCCGGCGTTGCTTCGGGAGGGTTGCGGTGCGCGTTGGTAACGCACTCTACCGGCTGGCCAAGGATCTGCCGCCGGCAATCCCGGTGTTTCCGCTCGCCGGCGCGCTGCTGCTGCCCGGCGGCCGCATGCCGCTCAACATCTTCGAGCCACGCTATCTGCAGATGATCGACCAGGCGATGGCCGGCTCGCGGCTGATCGGCATGATACAGCCGAGCCTCGACGGCGCATTGCGCGACGACGGCGAGCCGGAGCTGTGCAGCGTCGGTTGCGCCGGGCGCATCATCTCGCTGGCCGAGACGGGCGACGGCCGCTACCTGATCTCGCTGCAGGGCGTGTGCCGGTTCCGCATCGTGCAGGAGCTCGCGGCGAAGGCGCCGTTCCGGCAGTGCAAGATCATGCCGTTCCTGGCTGATCTCGAGGAGGACCCGGCCGCCGCCGAGATCGACCGGCCGGCGCTGCTCAAGGCGTTTCGCGCCTATCTGCAGGCCAACGACCTCGAGGCCGATTGGGAAAGCGTCAGCCGCGCCGAAAACGGCATGCTGGTCAACGCGCTGTCGATGATGGCGCCCTACGGGCCGGCCGAGAAACAGGCGCTCCTGGAAGCGCCGGACCTCAAGACGCGCGCCGAAACGCTGATCGCCATCACCGAGATGACGCTGGCGCGCGAGGATGACGAGTTTGGGTCCAGTCTACAATAAGTGTATTGATATTCAGGTGAGCCCGGCCTGCGAACGGCGGCTTCCTGCGCTTCCGGTGCTCACGTACTTCAAGTACGCTCCGCTCCGGTTCTCGGAATCCACCGTTCTCGACTCGGCCTGACCTGAATCTCAACACACTTAGGGCCGGGGGAATTGGACAATGGAAAAGTGCGATGCCAGCGGACGGACGTGACGGACGAAAAGCCGAGGTCGACCCGAAGCTGCTGGAACTGCTGGCCTGCCCGCTGACCAAGGGGCCGCTGACCTGGGATCCGGAGCGCAGCGAGCTGGTCTCGCGCGTGGCGAAGCTCGCCTATCCGGTGCGCGACGGCATACCGATCATGCTGCCTTCGGAGGCGCGCACGATCTCGGCCGAGGACATGCTGGCGCCGCCAACGCCGCGGCTCGGCGGGCCTTCGTAGATTTCACCCCCGCCGCCACTTCCGAAAGAATGCCGCGAACTTTCGAGGCTGGCAGGACGACCCCTCCTGTCGTCATCCCAGGGCGGAGCAGCCGCGAAGCGGCGTCGCGGAGACCCTGGGATCCATGCCGTGACGCTAGCTACGAAGTGCAACGGAGCAGAATTCTGCACCGTAGCGGCGCTCGCGGGTAACGGCATGGATCCTCTGGTCTGCGCTGCGTCGCTTCGCTCCTTGCTTCGCCCAGGATGACGAAGGCGTTTTTCACTCCCGCCGCGTTCCCTGTTGTGCTGGAAATCGCCTCACTGAAAATTGCGCCCTTTCGGCATGACCTGTTGTGCGGCACCCGACAGGGCTTCAAGATTCTGATGGACCGGCAGGCCACCGCTTGCGTCGGCCTTTGATCCAACCGGCCGTTCGGCGGACTCGATGACCGGGCGATTGGCGGACTCCAGCAGCACGCTCAGCCAGGAGGTCAAATCCTCGATCCTGTCGGCGACGATGTGAATGACGTTTGATTCATGCTGCAGCTTGCCGGTGACGCGGATGAAGCGGGCGCCCATCACCACCGGGCGGAAGCGGTCGAAGACGCGCGGCCAGATGATGACGTTGGCGATCGATTTTTCGTCCTCCAGCGTAAGGAAGATGGCGTTGCCCTTGCCCGGCCGCTGGCGGACCAGCACGAGGCCGGCGACGGAGACGCGGCGGCCGTCGCGCACCGACGGCAGCTGGGCGTTGGGGGTGATGCCGGCGTGGGTAAGCCTTTCACGCAAGAAGGCGACGGGGTGCTCCTTCAGCGACAGGCCGAGCGAGCGGTAGTCATGCACGACATGCTCGCCGAGCGGCATTTTCGGCAGTTTCGTTTCCGGCTCCAGCTCGCGCAGGCGAAGCGACGGCTGGTCGAACAGCGGCAGCTTCTCGGCGGCGCTCCTGCCGTCTAGCGCCCGGACTTCCCAGAGCGCGGCGCGGCGGTCCAGGCCGATCGAGCGGAACGCGTCGGCCTCAGCCAGTCTTTCGATCTCGCCGACATCGAGGCCGGAGCGCAGCCAGACATCCCTGACCGATCGATAGCCGCTACCGCGCTGCGCGACTAATATATCCATGCGCTCCTCCGACAGGCCCTTGATCTGGCGAAAGCCGAGGCGAACGGCATGCGCTGTCTCGATGACGTCGCGCATCGAGGCGTGGCGCTCGAGGATGCGGGACGGATCGAAGGCGGTGGCCTCCAGGGTGCAGTCCCAGACGGAATGATTGATGTCGACCTCGCGCACCTCGACGCCATGGTCGCGCGCGTCGCGGACGAGCTGGGCGGGCTGGTAGAAACCCATCGGCTGCGCGTTCAGGATCGCGGCGCAGAAGACATCCGGGTAGAAGGTCTTGAACCAGCAGGAAGCGTAGACCAGGAGCGCGAAGGAGGCGGCGTGGCTTTCGGGAAAGCCGTACTCGCCAAAGCCCTCGATCTGCTTGAAGCAGCGCTCGGCGAACTCCTTGTCGTAGCCATTGCCGACCATGCCGTCGATCATGCGCTGGCGGTAATTGCCGATCGTGCCGGTGCGCTTGAAGGTCGCCATGGCGCGGCGCAGCTCGTCGGCCTCGCCCGGCCTGAAGCCGCCGGCGACGATGGCGATCTTCATCGCCTGTTCCTGGAAAAGCGGCACGCCCAGCGTCTTGCCGAGGATCTTCTTGAGCTCCAGGCTGGGGTAATGGACCGCCTCCTTGCCCTGCCGCCGACGCAGATAGGGGTGGACCATGTCGCCCTGGATCGGGCCGGGGCGCACGATCGCCACCTCGATGACGAGATCGTAGAAATTTTCCGGCTTGAGACGCGGCAGCATCGACATCTGCGCGCGCGACTCAATCTGGAAGACGCCGAGCGTGTCGGCCCTCTGGATCATGGCGTAGACGTCCTCATGCTCCTCGGGAAGAGTGGCGAGCACGTAAGGCCGTCCAAACGGATCCCGCGCCCCCGGATAATGGTCGGTGAGCAAGGTGAAGGCGCGCTTCAGGCAGGTCAGCATGCCGAGCGCCAGCACGTCGACCTTGAGGATCTTCACCGCGTCGAGATCGTCCTTGTCCCACTCGACCATCTTGCGCTCCTCCATCGCCGTCTTGACGATGGGGACGACCTCGTCGAGCCGGTCGCGGGTGATGACGAAGCCGCCGACATGCTGGGAAAGATGGCGGGGAAAGCCCATGATCTCGTTGGCGCGCTCCAGCACCTGGCGCGACAGCGGATCGGTGCGGTCGAGGCCGCCGGCATTGGCTTCCCTTTCGCCGAGCTCGGAGGTCGACCAGCCCCAGATGGTGCTGGACAGCGCGCTGCGGACATCCTCCGACAGGCCCATGGCCTTGGCCACCTCGCGCAGAGCGGAGCGGCCGCGATAGCTGATGACGGCGGCCGCAAGCGCCGTGCGCTTGGCGCTGTATTTGTCGTAAATATAGGCGATGACCTCGTCGCGCCGCTCATGCTCGAAGTCGACGTCGATGTCAGGCGGCTCGTTGCGCTCCTCCGAGATGAAGCGCTCGAAGAGTGTGTCGATGCGCTCGGGGCCGACTTCGGTGATGCCGATGCAGAAGCAGATGATCGAATTGGCGGCCGAGCCGCGGCCCTGGCAGAGGATGTCCTTGCTGCGGGCGAATTTGACGATGTCGTGGACGGTCAGGAAGTAGCGCGCATAGTTCAGCCGCTCGATCAGCGCGAGCTCGCTGTCGATGCGTTCCAGCACATATTCGGGAACGCCGGCCGGATAGCGCCTGACCGCCCCTTCGCGGGCCAGGCGCTCGAGCTCGGCCTGCGGCCCGAGGCCGGATTCGGTCGGCTCGTCCGGGTAGTTGTATTCGAGGTCGCTGAGCGAGAAGGTCAATTCGTCGGCGAAGCGCAGCGTCTCGGCCAGCGCTTCAGGGTGACGGCGGAAAAGGCGCGCCATCTCCAGCGGCGGCTTCAGATGGCGCTCGGCATTGGCGGTCAGCTCCAGCCCGACCTCGCAGACCGGCGTGTTGAGGCGGATCGCGGTCAGCACATCCTGCAGCGGGCGGCGCTCGGCGGTATGATAGAGCACGTCGTTGGTCGCCATCAGCGGGATACGCGCATGCTCGGCCATCGCCGCTGCCTGCTCGATGCGGAAGCGGTCATTGCCGCCATAATCCGGCGCCACGGCCAATCGGAGCGCCGCGCCGAAGCGATCTTTAAGCCGGCTAATAAATTCCAGATTGCCTCCCGCGCCGCCGGACAGATTGGGCAGGATCGCCAGCGACATCCGATCGCCCCATTCGAGCAGGTCGTCGAGCTCGAGCAATGTCGCGCCCTTCTCGGTCTCGTCGCGCAGATTGGCTTGGGTCAGCATGCGGCACAGATGCCCCCAGCCCTGGCGGTCGCGGGGATAGGCGAGGATGTCCGGCGTGCCATCGCCGAACACTAGGCGGCAGCCGGGATGATAAGGCATCTTCTCCACCTTGGCCTGCTGCCAGGCGCGCACGACGCCGGCGACCGTATTCCTGTCGGCAAGCCCGATCGACGAAAAACCGTAGAATTTCGCCGTGACCACCAGCTCCTCGGGCTTGGAGGCGCCGCGCAGGAAGGAGAAATTCGAGCTTATGCCGAACTCGGCATAGGGGATGGCGGTCAGCGCGTTCATGCGAACACCCCATGCATATACCAGCGCGGCGAGGCGGCCTGGGGCGCGTTGCCGTAGAGACCCTGGCGGTAGAGCCAGTAGCGGCGTCCCTCGCTGTCCTCTATGCGATAATAGTCGCGGGTCGGCGCCTCTTCCTCGCCGGGCAGTTGCCGCCACCATTCGGCGGCGATGCGTTCCGGCCCCTCGGCGCGGGCGACGCGGTAGAGCGCGCGCCGCCAGCGGAAATTCATCGACGGTCCTTCCGGGATCTCGGTCGCCGGCACCTCGACCGGCTCGGGCGAGCGGAACAGGCGCACCGGCCGCTCCGGCGGATAGATGGTCATCGGCGGGGCTGTTCGGGGTGGCGCCGCCCGCCCGGCCGCCGGCGCGCGCCTTTGCGGCGCTTCGGCGAAAGGCACGCTCTTGACGGCGCGCTCCGGCAGATGGCTCTCGACAACAACCGGCTTCAGCACGGCAGCCTCGCCGAGGCGGGCGCGGACGCGGTCGGCGAACAGCGCGATGTCGGCGTCATCATCCTCCGCCTCGCCGGTGAGGTTGCCCTGAACCAAGTCGAAGGCGGCGACCGACAGCACGGAAAGCCGCACGAGGTCGAAGCCGAAGCCGGCGTCGATATTCTGCTCCAACGCGGTGAGCCGCTCATGGAACAGTCTTTGGATCAGCCGCGGCTCGCGCATCGGGCGCGAGGTGCCGACGGCGATGCGGCTGACGGCGCCATCGACGCGAAAGAGAAGCAGCGCCAGCGTCCTTGCGCCTTCGCCGCGCCGTTCGAGGTCGGTCTTCAGGGCGACGGCAAGCCGGCTTATGAGCCGCTCGATGTCGTCGGTGAGCATGACCGGCTCGGCAAGATGGCGCTCGACCGAGAGCGGCGCGACGGGAAGGCGCGGCGACACGGCTTCGTCGAGGCGGCCGAGCGCCTGGTCGAGGCGCAAAAGCAGAGTGGCGCCGAAGCGGCGGGCGAGCGGCGCGCGCGGTGCCGCCATCACCGCGCCGGCGGTGCGCAGGCCTACACTTTCCAGGAGGGCGCGGGTCTCCGGCGCGATGCGCAGCGCCGACAAGGGCAGGGGCGAAAGCAGCGCCTCTTCCTCGCCGCCGGCCACGATGCGGTTGCCGTGGAAGCGCGCCGCCGCCCAGGCGGCGCCCGGCGTCGAGGCCAGGCCGGCGCGGACGTCAAAACCCTGCTGGAAGAAGCGGGTGAGGATCTCGTCCTGCATGGCGCGCTCGCCGCCGAACAGATGCGTGCAGCCGGTGACGTCGAGGAACAGCCCGTCCTCGCCGTCGATCGCCACCAGCGGCGTGTAGCGGTCGCACCAGTCGGCAAGGCCTTCGAGCAGGCGGCGGTCGGCTTCCGGGTCGGCCTCGACCACGTCGATCGAAGGGTGCATGGCGCGGGCATCGGCAATGCCCATGCCGCGTTTCAGCTTCAGCGCCTCAGCCCGCTCGTCGAGGGCTGCGATGCGCTGGGTGTTGTTGTCGCGATGGCTGATCACCAGAGGCAGGTGATCCGACGGCCGGGAACGCCAGGATCGCCCCAGACGCTGGCGCAGGATCCGCTCCGCGCTGAGATGCGGGAACCACAGCGACAGGATTCTCTGTTTTTTCCGCAAAAGCGTGCTCATTTGGGTTCCACTCCAGTGTGAATTGTCCGGGCAGGGCCGTGCGGCTCTTGCCGATATCGACCTTGAAAGCAGGGCGGCCGATCGAGCCGGCGAGCGGTCCGGCGACCGTCTCGCGGCTTGCCGAAGGCGCCGCCGAGACGATGAGGCGCACCGGTGCGGCGGTTGGATCGGCCTCGCCCGCCTGGCGCAGCAAAAGCAGTGGACGGCCGGCATTCTGGGCGCGGGCGTGCAGCCGGCGCGTGGCGGTGAGGTCGAGAAGCCGCGGGCTGCCGCGGATTTCGAGGATGACCGCGGCGAAGGCCGTCATGCGGGCGGCCTCCTCGGCGATCCACAGCGCGTCGAGCAGTTTCGGCGCCTCGGAAAACAGCAACTGTTCCGGCTCGATGCCGAACAGGGCATGAAGGCCCCTGGCGTAGGGCAGGCCGGCCTCGTGGAAGATTTCCGACGTGCCGACCCAGAGGATCGGCAGACCCTGCTTCTCCTTGAGGCTCAGGCTTACGAGCGACAGCGCGAAGCCGGCGACCGCGCCGGCATCGCGGGTCTCCAGCCCATGGATCTCGCTGAGCGCCGCCCTGGGCAGGCCGCCGCCAAGGGCGGTGTCGAAGCGCTCGATGCCGGTATGCAGGAAGGCACCCGGCGAGGCCACCGCGAGGCCGCGCCGGACGATCGTCCTGTCCGACCTGCCGGCATGGGCAGGCGCGCTCCCGGAGGGCGCCTGCAGGCGCTCGGGCAGCGTTCCCTCGATCTTCGCGATCTGGCGGCGCAGGGCAAAAACAGTGTCCCGCGCCACGGCGCTCATCGCCATGACGTTCACTTCCGGCAGCAATTGTTCCTGTTATGTTCTTATAGATTCCAGAGGCGCCCGGAAGAGTCAAGC
>NZ_RZSA01000208.1:0-7955 GCF_003998075.1 Mesorhizobium sp. M2A.F.Ca.ET.037.01.1.1
CCTGCAATTCGTCGGCGATCTCTTCGGCAGTGCTGACAATCCGCCAATGGCCGCGCGCGCCGGCAAAGTATCGCGCCAGCTCGCGGATCGAGAGCCCGTCGCGGCGCGCCTGTTCGATGACCAGCGCCTGCCGGCTCTTCATGCCTTCGCTCTCCGGCAGCTCGGGCAGCGGCCCATCGATCGGGTAGCGCCCAAGATCGGAAATGCTGAGATAGCTGGAGAGCAGCGCCACGCCGACATCGTCGGGGATCAATTCCTGCAGTGCATCGTATTTCGCCTGTGCCTCGGCTTTCGTGGCGGCCACGATCGGCGCCACTCCGGGCATGATCTTCACATCGTCCGGCTGGCGGCCATAGGCGGCGAGCCGCCCTTTGAGATCGTCATAGAAGGCCCTGGCTTCCTCGAAAGTCTGCGCGGCCGAGAACACGACATCGGCGGTGCGCGCGGCCAGATCCTTGCCGTCGTCCGATGCTCCGGCCTGCACCATCACCGGCGCGCCCTGCGGCGAGGGCGGGACGTCGAGCGGGTCGCGCACCGAGAAGCTTTCGCCGTCATGGCCGGCCGGCTTGCGGTGCCAGAGCCCGGTGATCACCGTGGCGAACTCGCACGCCCGCGCATAGCGGTCGGCATGCGGCCGCAGCCCCGTCGCGCCGAAATTCGCCGCTTCGATCGGGCTGGCCGAGGTGACGAGGTTCCAGCCGGCCCGCCCGCCGCTCAGATTGTCGAGCGAGGCGAAGGTTCGCGCCAGCCCATAGGGTTCGTTGTAGCTGGTCGATGCCGTGGAAACCAGGCCGATGCGCTCGGTCTGGACGGCCAGGGCTGAAAGAAGGCTGATCGGCTCGAAGCCGATCGAGCGTGACGTCTGGCTGGCAATGTTGACATTGGCCTCGCGCAGGCCGGCGGCGTCCTCGCAGAACACCATGTCGAACTTCGCCGCTTCAGCAGTGCGGGCAAGTTGAATGTAATGCTCGATGTCGATACCGGCCGTCACATGCGCGTCCGGATGGCGCCAGGCGGCGATGTGGTGTCCGGTCGCCCACAAGAACAGGCCGAGCTTCATCCGGCGCGCGGTCATTTTGCGCCTCCTGTGCCGAGGCCAAGACGGGCGCGCAGCGTCGCGCCCTGCTGGCCCCGGCCGGCGAGGCCATCGCGTCGGAGCTCCGGCAAGGCACGGTCGGTAAAATTCTGAAGTGCCGGGACATCAGCCGGCAAAACAAGATTGAAGCCGTCGCAGCCGCTCGAGCCCAGCAAGCTTCGAAGCCCGTCGATAGGCGGCTCGGATTCAATGGCGACCGTCAGCAGCACCATCACGCCTTCCGGTTTGCGGCCGGCGGCAAGCGCCCGGCGTCTCAAGTCGGCGGTCGCAGCATTGGCAGCGTCGGCCGACTGTTCCGCGATCAGAATGACGTCGGCGCCACGGCTTGCGAAATCTCGATCGGTTTCGTTCAAACCGGACATGACCAGCACCGGCGTGTCCTGAGGCGAACGCGCGACATTGAGTGGCCCGCGCACCGCGAAGAACTCGCCCTTATGGTCGAGCATATGCATCCTGTCGGGATCGTGGAACCGGCCGCCCGCCTTGTCGAACAGCAAGGCATCGCCGTCCCAGCTCCGCCATAACCCTTGGACGATGCCGATATATTCCTCCGCGCGACGGCGAAAATCGCCATCGGAGAAACCTTCCGGGCGGCTGAAATTCGCCGCCTCGCGCGGGTTCTGCCTCAGTGTCGCGTTCCAGCCGACGCGGCCATGGCTGATGATGTCGAGCGAAGCAAAACGGCGCGCCAGATTGTAGGGCTGGTGCGCGAGCGTCGAGGCGCTGGCGACGAGGCCAATCCTGTAGGTCACCGTCGCCAAGGCGGCCAGCAGCGTGGTCGCTTCGAACGGGCTGGTCGATGGTCCCTCCGCGACGTCGGAAATGATGACCATATCCACACCGGCCGCTTCCGCCTGCCGTACGAAGGCGCTGATTTGGCCGAAGTCCAGGACGTCTTGTCCTGTGGCTGCGATGTTGAGCGAAACGGCGAAATGCATGTGGCGGCCCTCGGCTGCCCTGAAAATCGGGCAGACGTCTGGCCCCCAACCTAGGCCGCTCTTCGCGCATGGCAACCGGATCGAGTGGGCCACGAGGCTGTCATATGCCGACCAGCCTTTGACTGCATCAAGGCAGAGGCCTTGGCCCGAATGTCATGTTGGCGGCCACATGTTTCGGCGATTAGCCTGAACGCTCCTCGCGGTCGTCATTCTATGGCGGAGCAAGGAGCGAAGCGACGCGGCGCAGACCCGAGGATCCATTCCGTGACGTCGAGGCGCCGCGCAACGAGGCAGAATTCTGCTCCGCTGCGCCCCACGTCGAAGGTCACGGAATGGATCCTCGGGTCTGCGCGCCGCTTCGCGTCGCTCCGCCCGTGGATGACGACGTCGCGGAGGCTTCGGCCAACCGAGAGCAAGCCACCACTACTTCCCCGCAAGAATATCCTTGATCAGCCGCTGGCAGCGCTCGGCCATGAAGTCGAGCAGCAGCCGCACCTTCGGGTCCTGCAGCTTCTTGTGCGGATAGACGGCGGCGAATTGCACCGGCGTTGGCGGCGTCTGCGGCAGGATCACCTTCAGCCGGCGGTCGCGGATGAAGGGCTCGACCTCGAACCGCGGCTTGTTGATGATGCCGCGACCCGACAGCGCCCAGCCGGTCAGCACGTCGCCGTCGTCAGTGTCGTAAGGGCCGTGCACCTCGAACTTCTGCGGGCCGCCGGGCGTCTGCAGCGTCCAGACATATTCGCGCGCGCCGGCATAGCGCAGCATCAGGCAGTCGTGTTTCCTGCCGATCAGTTCCTGGGGTTCGGCGGGCTCGCCGCGCGCTTCCAGATATTTCGGCGCCGCCACCAGCACGCGCTCGCATTCCATGATGCCGCGCATCCTGAGGCTCGAATCCTCGATGATGCCGAGGCGGAAGGCGACGTCGATGCCTTCCTTCATGATGTCGACATTGTGGTCGGAGAGCCTGAGCCGCACCTCGATATCTGGATATTTGTCGTGGAAATCCGGGATGCCCGAGGCGATCAGCCGCCGTCCGAGGCCGAGCGGCGCCGTCACCCTGATGGTCCCGCGCGGCTGGCCGGACAGCGATGCGACCGCGGCTTCCGCCTCGGTGATGGCATCCAGCACCTGCTTGGCGCCGGTGTAGAACACTGTGCCGTGCTCGGTCGGCATCAATTGACGGGTCGTGCGGTTGAACAGCCGCACCCCCAGATGCTTTTCCAGTTCCTTGATGCGGTTGGAGGCGACGGCCGGAGAAATGCGCATGTCACGCCCCGCCGCCGACAGATTGCCGAGCTCGACGACGCGGACGAAGACGGCGATGTTGTCGAGATAGGCCATGCGTGGCTCTCAAACGGCTATGAGGGGCAAGCCTAGTATTTTCCATTTTTTTTTGAAAGTCATCGCGCACCTCGCCTCTTTTCGTTTGCGCTGCACACCGTAAAGTCGCTCTCATCGGCAGGGACGATTTCAATGATGGATTTCGCGATTTTCTGGGACTGGCTAAGCTTCGCCGTCCGCTGGCTGCATGTAATCACCGGCATCGCCTGGATCGGCTCCTCCTTCTATTTCGTCGCCCTCGATCTCGGCCTGCGCCAGCGTCCCGGCCTGCCTGCCGGCGCCTTCGGCGAGGAATGGCAGGTGCATGGCGGCGGCTTCTACCACATCCAGAAATACCTGGTGGCGCCGGCCGAGATGCCGGAACACCTCACCTGGTTCAAATGGGAGTCCTACGCCACCTGGCTGTCGGGCTTCGCCATGCTCTGCGTGGTCTACTATGCCGGCGCCGATCTCTTCCTGATCGATCCCAACGTGCTCAACATCTCGGCGCCGGTCGGCATCCTCTTGTCGCTGGCCACCATCGGCGTCGGCTGGATCGTATACGATCTTCTGTGCCGCTCGCCGCTCGGCAAAAGCGACACTGGGCTGATGCTGGTGCTCTATTGCGTGCTGGTGTTCATCGCCTGGGGGCTCACCCATCTCTTCACCGGCCGCGCCGCCTTCCTGCATCTCGGCGCCATCACCGCCACGATCATGTCGGCCAATGTCTTCATGGTCATCATCCCCAACCAGAAGATCGTCGTCGCCGACCTCATCGCCGGCCGCAAGCCTGACCCGAGATACGGCAAGATCGCCAAGCAGCGCTCGCTGCACAACAACTACCTGACCTTGCCGGTCCTGTTCCTGATGCTGTCGAACCACTACCCGCTGGCCTTCGGCACGCAGTTCAACTGGGTCATCGCCTCGCTGGTCTTCATCATCGGCGTGCTGATCCGGCACTATTTCAACACGGTCCATGCGCGCAAAGGCAACCCGACCTGGACCTGGCTGGGCGCCGCCGTGCTGTTCATGATCATCATCTGGCTGTCGACCGTCCCGAAGGTGCTGACCGGCGAGCCGAAGACCTCGGCCGCCTCCGCCGCCGCTCAGGTCTATATCGCCTCGGCGCATTTCCCGGCCGTGCGCGACACCGTGCTCGGCCGCTGCTCCATGTGCCATACGGAAGAGCCGGTCTATGAAGGCATCTACCATGCGCCGAAGGGCGTGCTGCTCGACACCGACGAGCGCATCGCCGAGCATGCGCGCGAGATCTACATCCAGGCCGGCCGGGCGCATGCCATGCCGCCCGCCAACGTCACCCAGATCACCGACCAGGAACGGGCCCTTCTGGTCGCCTGGTTCGAAGGCGCCGGAAAATAGGCATGACAGCGAAAATTCTGCGCGGCCGTACGCTCTCCTTCATGCGCTGGCCCGAAACGATCGACGACCATTCCGCCTGGCGCTACGAGGAGGATGGCGCCCTGCTGATTGACAATGGCAGGATCGTCGCCGCCGGCGCCTATGCGGATGTCTCGAAGAAGGCGGGCGCCGGCGTCGAGACGATCGACCATCGTCCGCATCTGATCCTGCCGGGCTTCCTCGACGCGCATGTCCATGTGCCGCAGATGCAGATCATCGCCTCCTACGGCGCCGAGCTGCTCGACTGGCTGAACAAATACACCTTTCCAGAGGAGTCGAAATTCCAGAACGCCCAGCATGGCCGCCGCATCGCGCGGCTGTTCCTCGACGAGATGCTGCGGCAAGGCACGACGACGGTCGCCGCCTATTGCTCGGTGCACAAATCATCGGCGGAAGCCTTCTTCGCCGAGTCGCATGAGCGCAACATGCTCAACATCGCCGGCAAGGTGATGATGGACCGCAACGCCCCGGACGGCGTGCTCGACACGCCGCAAACCGGTTACGACGACAGCAAGGCGCTGATTGCCGAATGGCACGGCAAGGGCCGTCAGCTCTATGCCATCACGCCGCGCTTCGCCATTACGTCTACGCCCGAGCAGATGGAGATGGCCGGCGCGCTCTGCCGCGAGCATCCCGGCCTGCACATGCAGACGCATCTGTCGGAGAACCACGCCGAGATCGCCTTCACCCAGGAGCTCTACCCCTGGTCGCGCGACTACACCGACGTCTATGAGCATTACGGCCTGCTCGGCAAAAAGAGCCTGTTCGGCCACTGCATCCATTTGTCGGAGCGCGAGGCGGATGCGCTGTCGCAATCGGGCTCGGTCGCGGTGTTCTGCCCCACCTCCAATCTTTTCCTCGGATCCGGCCTGTTCGACTACCAGCGCTATCGTCTGCGCGAGAAGCCGCTTCGGATTGCGGCCGCGACCGATGTCGGTGGCGGCACCAATTATTCGATGCTGCGCACCATGGACGAGGGCTACAAGGTGATCGCGCTGAACGGCGAGAAGCTGAACCCGTTCCAGTCCTTCTGGCAATTGACGCGCGGCAATGCCGAGGCGCTGTCGGTGGCCGACAAGGTCGGCACGCTGGAGGAGGGCACCGATGCCGACATCGTCGTGCTCGATGCCCATGCCACGCCGGGCATGCGGCTCAGGATGGAGACGGTCGAGACGCTGGCGGAGGAGCTGTTCCTCTTGCAGACGCTGGGCGACGATCGGGTTGTGCGCGAGGTCTATCTGGCGGGCCGTCCGGCGAAGAGCGCGATTGTCGCAGGGTGACCCCCTCACCCGGATTGCCGACCGAATTGCGAAGCGCAATTCGGGGCAATCCGACCTCTCCCCGAGGGGAGAGGAGCGAGCCGGCGCTGGCGCCAGTCTCTTCTCCCCTCGGGGAGAAGGTGGCCGCGAAGAGGCCGGATGAGGGGGCGTCCGCGATGGATGCTTGACCACACGGAGCTTGTCGTACAAACGACGGTGTCGATTTTCGGAGAAAGAGACATGGCCACCGCCGACGACATCGCTCTGATCAAGAAACAGGAAGCCACGCTGGTCTTCCCGGCCTTCGACGAGGCCGTCGCCTTCAAGATCGGTTCCGGCATCAGGGATCGGGCGCTGAAGGAAGAGCTGCCGATCATCGTCGACATCAGGACCTTCGACCGGCCGCTCTTCTATGCCGCGATGCCGGGCTCCAACGCCTCCAATCCGGACTGGGCGCGGCGCAAGATCAACGTCGTGAAGCGCTATCTGAGAAGCACCTATCGCCTTGTGCTGGAGCAGCAGCGGCCTGACCGCACGTTCAAGGTCGGCGAAGCGCTTGACATCGCCGACTATGTGCTGGCCGGCGGCGGCTTTCCGGTCACGGTCAAGGGGGCCGGGGTCATTGGCGTCATCGCCGTTTCGGGCCTGCCGGAGCGCGAGGACCACGGCGTCGTGGTCGATGCGATCTGCGCGCATCTCGGCGTCGATGCGAGCAAGCTCAGATTGCCGCCGGAAGACAAATGACCGATCCAAAGACCTTCCTCACCTCGATCTTCAAGGCCGCCGTCGCCGCCGCCGACCCGGAAAAGACGATCCGCAATCATTTGCCGGCTAAGCCGAAAGGCCGCACCGTCGTCATCGGCGCGGGAAAGGGCTCGGCGCAGATGGCGGCGGCCTTCGAGAAGGTCTGGGACGGTCCCATCGATGGTCTGGTCGTCACCCGCTACGGCTATGGCGCCAGTTGTGAGCGCATCGAGATCATCGAGGCGGCGCATCCGGTGCCGGATGCCGCCGGCCTGGAGGCCTCGCGCCGGCTGCTCGAGAAGGTGCGGGGCCTGACTTCGGAAGACCTGGTCGTGGCGCTGATTTCCGGCGGCGGCTCGGCCCTGCTGCCGTCTCCCGCTCCCGGCCTGACGCTTGCCGACGAGATCGCCGTCAACGAGGCGCTGCTTGCCTCCGGCGCGCCGATCGCGGCGATGAACACCATCCGCAAGCATGTCTCGACCATCAAGGGCGGACGCCTGGCTGCCGCGGCGCATCCGGCGCGGGTCGTGTCGCTGGTCGTCTCCGACATCCCCGGCGACAACCCGGCGCTGGTCGCCTCGGGGCCGACCGTTCCCGACACCGGCAGCCGTCAGGATGCACTGGCCTCGATCGCCGCTTATGGCATGAAGCTGCCGGCCTCGGTCATGGCCCATATCCAGTCGCCCGACGCCGATGCTCCGCGTCCCGGCGATCCGCGCTTTGCCGGCAATGAGGTGCACCTGACCGCCTCGGCCGGCGTCTCGCTGGAAGCTGCCGCCGCCGAAGCGAAGCGGCAAGGCATCGAGACGGTCATCCTGTCGGATGCCATCGAGGGCGAGGCGCGCGAGGTCGGAGGCGTCCACGCCGCGATCGCGCGCGAGGTGGCGACGCGCAACCGCCCTTTCAAGAAGCCCGTGCTGATCCTGTCCGGTGGCGAGACCACCGTCACCTTGCGGGCCAAGGGGAAGGGCGGCCGCAATTCCGAATTCCTGCTCGCCTTCGCCATCGGTATCGACGGTGTCGAGTGCATTCATGCCCTTGCTGCCGACACCGACGGCATAGACGGCTCGGAGAACAATGCCGGCGCCTTCGCCGACGGCTCGACCGTGGCGCGCATGCGCGCCACGGTCGAGCCGTCGGCGAAGGCGCCGGCATTGTTCTCCGAGCCGTCTATGC
>NZ_RZSA01000209.1:0-7951 GCF_003998075.1 Mesorhizobium sp. M2A.F.Ca.ET.037.01.1.1
GCGAGGATGTCGATATCGCCATCCGCTCCGGCGGCGGCAAGTGGCCGGGCCTGGAAGCGCATAAGCTGCTTGATGCCGATTTCACCCCCATGCTGAGCCCCAAGCTCGCGGCGAGCATAGGCGGCGTCAAGGAGCCGGCCGACCTGTTGCGCCTGCCGATCCTCGACCCCGGCGACGTCTGGTGGTCGCAATGGTTCGAGGCCGCCGGTGTGACCGGCCATGATCTCGCCAAGCGGCCGGGTTCTAGCATGGGCGCGCAGGCCTATGAGGCGAATGCGGCGATGGCGGGCCATGGCGTGGCGATCCTGACCAGGGCGCTGTTCAAGAACGAGATCGCCGACGGCCGTCTGATCCAGCCCTTCGATCTCGTCGGCGATGACGGCCATGCCTATTGGCTGGTCTATCCGACGGCGCGTCGCAATGTGCCGAAGATCCGCGCCTTCCGTGACTGGATCCTCGCCGAGATCGCCTGCGCGTAAGCCGACTGCTCTCAGCCTTCCTCGCCAAGATCCTGGCCGCGTCGCCGGGTCGGGGTTCACGTTTCTGCTGCGCTGCAGCATCGATTCCGCCTTGACATAAATCACACCAAGTGAGTAATTGCTCAAAGCCAAGGCAAATGCTCATCTTGGTTTATGGGAGGAATTTGATGAAACTTCGCACGCTCACCCTGGGCCTGTTGTCGGCCAGCGCTCTCGCTTTCGCTGCGCATGCCGAATCCATCACCATCGCCACCGTCAACAATGGCGACATGGTCCGCATGCAGAAGCTGACGGACGACTTCACCAAGGCCAACCCCGACATCCAGCTCAACTGGGTCACGCTTGAAGAGAATGTGCTGCGCGAGCGCGTGACCACCGACATCGCCACCAAGGGCGGCCAGTACGACGTCATGACCATCGGCACCTACGAGGTTCCGATCTGGGCCAAGCAGAGCTGGCTGCTGCCGCTCGACAAGCTCGGCGACGACTATGACGTCAAGGACATCATCCCGGCCATCGCCGGCGGCCTGTCGGTCGACGGCAAGCTCTATGCCGCGCCCTTCTACGGCGAAAGCTCCTTCGTCATGTACCGCAAGGACCTGATGGAGAAGGCGGGCCTGAAGATGCCCGACGCGCCGACCTGGGAATTCATCAAGCAGGCCGCCGACAAGATGACCGACCGCGCCAATGGCGTGAACGGTGTCTGCCTGCGCGGCAAGGCCGGCTGGGGCGAGAACATGGCCTTCCTCACCGCCATGTCGAACTCCTTCGGCGCCCGCTGGTTCGACGAGAACTGGAAGCCGCAGTTCGATCAGCCCGAGTGGAAGAACACGCTGCAGTTCTATGTCGACCTGATGAAGGCCGACGGTCCGGAAGGCGCTTCGTCAAACGGCTTCAACGAGAACCTGGCGCTGTTCCAGCAGGGCAAGTGCGGCATGTGGATCGACGCCACCGTCGCGGCGTCCTTCGTCTCCGATCCGAAGGCCTCGCAGGTCGCCGACAAGGTCGGCTATGCGCTGGCGCCCGACAACGGCCTAGGCAAGCGCGGCAATTGGCTGTGGGCCTGGTCGCTGGCGATCCCCGCCGGCACCCAGAAGGCCGATGCCGCCGAGAAGTTCGTCTCCTGGGCAACCAGCAAGCACTATGCCGAGCTGGTCGCCTCGAAGGAAGGCTGGGCCAATGTTCCGCCTGGAACGCGCTCCTCGCTCTACGCCAATCCGGAGTACCAGAAGGCGGCGCCCTTCGCGAAGATGACGCTGGACTCAATCAACGCCGCCGACCCGACGCATCCGACCGTCAAGCCGGTGCCCTATGTCGGCGTGCAGTTCGTCGCCATTCCTGAATTCCAGGGTCTCGGCACCACCGTTGGCCAGCTCTTCTCGGCCGCCCTTGCCGGCCAGTCGAGCGTCGACGACGCCCTCAAGCAGGCCCAGGACGCAGCCACCGCGGCGATGACCGAAGGCGGCTACATCAAGTAAGGCTCCTCCCGGTGCCGAACGCCGGTCGCGCATCATGGCCGGCAAGGGGCCGCCCGAAACCCAGTTCGGGCGGCCACCCTTCAAAACCGGGAAGATTCTGGGCGCAACTCTGAAAATCCGGCTGACTTTGGGAGGGTGACCGTCATGGCTACTCAGCAAACCCGTTCGCTTGCCCGCTTCATGATGGCGCCATCGGTGATCCTGCTGTTCGTCTGGATGATCGTGCCGCTGCTGTTCACGCTCTGGTTCTCGTTTCAGCAATACAATCCGCTGAACCCGATGCGTGACGGCTTCGTCGGCTTCTCCAACTACGCGCTGTTCTATTCCAACCCGGCCTTCCTCTATTCGATCCTCAACACGCTCACCATCGTCGTCAGCGTGCTGGTCATCACGGTGGTCGGCGGCATCCTTCTGGCGATGCTGCTCGATCAGCCGATCTGGGGCCAGGGCATCGTGCGCATCCTGGTCATCTCGCCGTTCTTCGTCATGCCGCCGGTCGCGGCACTTGTCTGGAAGAACATGATCATGCACCCGCAATACGGCGTCTTCGCCGACATTGCGCGCTTCTTCGGCGCCCAGCCGATCGACTGGTTCGGCCAGCACCCGCTGACCGCCGTCATCCTGATCGTCGCCTGGCAGTGGCTGCCCTTCGCCACGCTGATCCTGCTCACCTCTTTGCAGTCGCTCGACGGCGAGCAGAAGGAGGCGGCCGAGATGGACGGCGCCGGCTTCGTGAGCCGCTTCATCTACCTGACACTGCCGCACATGTCGCGCGCCATCACCGTCGTCATCCTGATCCAGACGATCTTCCTGCTCTCGATCTATGCCGAGATCCTGGTCACCACCAATGGCGGCCCGGGCTACGCCTCCACCAACCTGCCCTTCCTCGTCTACCAGAAGGCGCTCCTGGAGTTCAAAATCGGCCAGGCATCCGCCGGTGGCGTGATCGCCGTCATTCTCGCCAACATCGTTGCCTTCTTCGCCATGCGCGCCGTCGGCAAGAACCTCGACAAATAAGGGAGGATAAGATGGCCCGCGCAGTCACCACCCAGCACAAGACCATCGCCACGGCCGCGGCCTGGATCGTCGCCCTGCTGATCTTCTTTCCGATCCTCTACACGATCATCACCTCGTTCAAGTCGGAGCAGGAGGCGATCCAGGGCTTCAACCTCATCCCGTCCGGGACCTTCGAGAGTTACTCGGAGGTCCAGCAGCAGAGCGGCTACTTCAAGTTCTTCTTCAATTCGGTGCTGCTCTCGGTCGGCTCGACCATCCTCGCGCTCATCGTCGCCGTCCCGGCGGCCTGGTCGATGGCGTTTTCGCCGAGCAAGCGCACCAAGGACATCCTGATGTGGATGCTGTCGACCAAGATGATGCCGGCGGTCGCGGTGCTGTTCCCGATCTACCTGATCTTCCGCGACACCGGCCTGCTCGACAGCCGCATCGGCCTTACCGTGATGCTGATGCTGATCAACCTGCCGATCGTGGTCTGGATGCTCTACACTTATTTCCGCGAGATCCCAGGCGAGATCCTGGAAGCGGCGCGCATGGACGGCGCCTCGCTGTGGAACGAGATCATCTATGTGCTGACGCCGATGGCCGTTCCCGGCATTGCCTCGACCATGCTCTTGAACATCATCCTCGCCTGGAACGAAGCGTTCTGGACCATCCGGCTCACCACCACCAACGCGGCGCCGCTGACCGCCTTCATCAGCTCCTTCTCCAGTCCGCAAGGCCTGTTCTGGGCCAAGCTCTCAGCGGCCTCGACGCTGGCGATCGCGCCGATCCTGATCATGGGCTGGTTCAGCCAGAAGCAGCTGGTGCGCGGCCTGACCTTTGGTGCCGTGAAGTAGAAAGCCCACGCGGCGGACGACCAAGACCATCCCCGGGAGGAAACCATGGGAAACATCACGCTCAAGAACGTCTCCAAGTCCTTCGGGTCGACGACGATCATTCCGAACATCGACCTCAACATCGAGGACGGCGAGTTCGTGGTGTTCGTCGGCCCCTCGGGTTGCGGCAAGTCCACGCTGCTCAGGCTGATCGCCGGGCTGGAGGACACCAGCGGCGGCACGATCTCGATCGATGGCCGCGACGTCACCCGCGAGGCTCCGGCCAAGCGCAAGCTCGCCATGGTCTTCCAGTCCTACGCGCTCTACCCGCATATGACGGTCGCCAAGAACATCGCCTTCCCGCTGAAGATGGCCGGCGAGGACCAGGCGACGATCGACAAGAAGGTGAAGGACGCGGCACGCGTCCTCAACCTCACCAATTATCTCGAGCGCCGCCCGGGTCAGCTCTCCGGCGGCCAGCGCCAGCGCGTCGCCATCGGCCGCGCCATCGTGCGCCAGCCCTCTGCCTTCCTATTCGACGAGCCGCTGTCCAACCTCGACGCCGCGCTTCGCGGCACCATGCGGCTGGAGATCAGCGAGCTGCATCAGCAGCTGAAGACGACGATGATCTACGTCACCCACGACCAGGTCGAGGCCATGACCATGGCCGACAAGATCGTCGTGCTCAACGCCGGCAACATCGAGCAGGTCGGCTCGCCGATGGAGCTCTACAAGACGCCGAAGAACCTCTTCGTCGCTGGCTTCATCGGCTCCCCCAAGATGAACATGATCGAAGGCGCGCCGGCGGAGAAATACGGCGCCAAGACCATCGGCATCCGGCCCGAACATCTCAACATCTCGACCTTGTCCGGCGACTGGAAGGCGACGGTCGGCGTCGCCGAGCATCTCGGCTCCGACACCTTCCTGCATGTCCAGGCGGACGGCATCGGCACCGTCAATGTCCGCGCCGACGGCGAGGTTGCGGTCAGGCATGGCGACACCGTCTACCTGACCCCCGACAAGACCAAGCTTCACCGCTTCGGCGCCGACGGCAAGGCGCTGGCCGCGTGAGGACGGGACAGTGAGGCTGAAAGCCAAATCGGCGCTGATCACCGGATCGGCGCGCGGCATCGGCAGGGCCTTCGCCGAAGCCTATGCGCGCGAAGGCGCGACGGTGGCGATTGCCGACATCGACCTCGACGCGGCGCAAGCGACGGCGAAAGCGATCGGCCCCGCTGCTTACGCGCTGCGGCTCGACGTCACCGACCAGGCCTCGATCGAGGCGGCGGTGAAAGCTGTCGAGGCGAAGACCGGCGGGCTGGACGTGCTGATCAACAATGCCGCGATCTTCGACCTGGCGCCGATCGTCGAGATCACCAGGGCGAGCTACGACAAGCTGTTCGCGGTCAACGTCGCCGGCACGCTGTTCATGCTGCAGGCCGCCGCCCGCTCGATGATCGCGCGCGGCCGGGGCGGCAGGATCATCAACATGGCAAGCCAGGCAGGCCGGCGCGGCGAGCCGCTGGTCGCGGTCTATTGCGCCACCAAGGCCGCTGTCATCTCGCTGACGCAATCGGCGGGGCTCGACCTCATCAAGCACCGCATCAACGTCAACGGCATCGCGCCGGGCGTCGTCGACAGCGACATGTGGGACCAGGTCGACGCGCTCTTCGCCAAATATGAGAACCGGCCGAAGGGCGAGAAGAAGCGCCTGGTCGGCGAAGGCGTGCCTTACGGCCGCATGGGCAAGCCCGAGGACCTCGCCGGCATGGCCGTGTTCCTCGCCAGTGACGAGGCCGAATACATTGTTGCCCAGACCTACAATGTCGACGGCGGCCAATGGATGAGCTGACGGGATGAGTTGAGGGGGGAGGCGCTTCTCTCTTTTCCTCCGGAGCAAGCGTCGCGGGGCAGGTGAGGGGCAGCATGCTGGAACACCAGATGTTGCCCCTCATCCTCGCTCTCCTCAGGAGGCGTAAACAGTCGGGCTGCAGATCGGCCAAAGGGTAAAATGAGATGACCGTGAAACTCTCTTCCTCGAACCTCGCCAGCCTGCCGGCCAAGGTCGCCGGTCCGAAATATGACCGCTCGGCCTTGAAGGCCGGCATCGTCCATTTCGGCGTCGGCAATTTCCACCGCTCGCACCAGGCTGTCTATCTCGACGACCTGTTCGCCACCGGCGAAGGCCATGACTGGGCTCTGATCGGCGCCGGCGTGTTTGAGGGCGAGAAGATCGGCCGTTCCAAGCTGCAGGAACAGGACTGGCTGACCACTGTCGTCGAGCAGGACCAGGGCCATATGAGCGCCCGCGTCACCGGCGCCATGATCGATTTCCTGACGCCTCGCGATGCGGCCGCGATCATCGAGCGGCTTGCCGATCCGGCGATCAAGATCGTCTCGCTGACCATCACCGAAGGCGGCTATTTCATCGACCCGGCTTCCGGCAAGTTCAACCCGGCCCATCCCGACATCGTCGCCGACGCGCAACCGGGCGCCGTGCCGAAAACCGTGTTCGGCATCGTCCTTGCCGGCCTGCTGCGCCGGCGCGCCGACGGCATCGTGCCCTTCACCGTCATGTCCTGCGACAACATCCCCCATAACGGCCATGTCACCTCAGACGGCGTCATCGGCCTTGCCCGGCTGATCGACGAGGACCTGGCAACATGGGTGGAGGACAAGGTCGCCTTTCCGAACGGCATGGTCGATCGCATCACGCCGGCCACGACCGACCGCGAGCGCCGCATCCTCGCCGACGATTTCGGCTTGGAGGACAACTGGCCGGTGTTCTGCGAGCCGTTCAAGCAATGGGTGCTGGAGGACCATTTCACCGCCGGCCGTCCGGCCCTGGAAAAGGTCGGCGTGCAGTTCGTCAAGGACGTCTCGCCCTACGAGCTGATGAAGATCCGCATCCTCAATGGCGGCCACGCGACAATAGCCTATCCGGCCGGCCTGATGGACATCCATTTCGTCCATGAAGGCATGCAGGAGCCGCTGGTGCGCGCCTTCCTGTCGAAGCTCGAGCATGACGAGATCATCCCGACCGTGCCGCCGGTGCCCGACACCGATCTGGAGGATTACTACCAGCTCATCGAGCGGCGATTCTCCAATCCCAAGATCGGCGACACCATCCGCCGGCTGTGCCTCGACGGTTCCAACCGCCAGCCGAAATTCATCATCCCGACCATCGCCGACCGGCTGAAGGCGGGCGAAGGCGTCGCCGGCCTCGCGCTGGAATCGGCCTTGTGGTGTCGTTACTGCTTCGGCACCACCGACAGCGGCGCCGTCATCGAGCCCAACGACCCGAGCTGGGGCCGCATGCAGGCCACCGCCAGGGCGGCCAAGGATGACCCCAAGGCCTGGCTGGCGATGGAGGACATCTACGGCGATGTCGGCCGCTCGCCCGTCTTCGCCGGGGCCTTCGCCCATGCCTTGAAGGTGCTGTGGGCGAACGGCGCACGCGAAACCCTGGCGCGCTATCTCGCCGGCAAGCTCTGAGGCCAGCGGAAGCCTGCCCGATGACGCCTGAGCTGGTCATCTTCGACTGTGACGGCGTGCTGGTCGATAGCGAGGCGCTTTCGGTCTCGGCGCTGCTCGGCATGATCGAGCTCGCCGGCGGCACGGTCAGCGAGGACGCTGCCTACGAGCATTTCCTCGGCAAGAGCATGAAAAGCGTGCGCGAGATCCTCGGCCAAGAGTTCGGGCTGGAGATCAGCGACCAGCATCTGACCGCGATGCGCGTCGACCTGATGCGCAAGTTCCGCGAGGAATTGAAGCCGATCCCCGGCATCAAGGAGGTGCTGCCGAAGCTCGGTCTGCCTTGCTGCGTCGCCTCGTCCGGCACGCTGGAACGCATCCGCTACGCGCTCGACGTCACCGGCCTGCTGCCGCTGCTGGAGCCGCATATCTTCAGCGCCACCATGGTCAAGCGCGGCAAGCCGGCGCCCGACCTTTTCCTCCATGCCGCTGCCTCCATGCGGGCGCATCCACGCAATTGCCTGGTCGTCGAGGACAGCCCGGCCGGCGTCGCCGCGGCGCGCGCGGCTGGCATGCGCGTCCTTGCCTTCACCGGTGGCTCGCATGCCTCCAATCCGGCGCTCAAGGCGCGGCTTGCGTCGACGGAACCGGACTCTATATTCGCTGACATGCTGCAATTGCCCGATCT
>NZ_RZSA01000020.1:0-16441 GCF_003998075.1 Mesorhizobium sp. M2A.F.Ca.ET.037.01.1.1
GATGTGCGATTCGGTGTTCTCTTCCCGCCCCGGCCCCTGCAACGCCCGGATGACCGAGCGCACCAGGTCTGCCGTGGTGATCGGCTTGACCAGGAAGTCGGCGACCTTGAGCTGCACGAGGATGCGCACCGCCGCCGCGTTGAATTCCTGGGTGACGACGACCACGGGAACGCTGCCTTCCAGCCGGCGCATGACGCGCTGCAGCGACTCGATCTCCTCGAGCTTGGCCGCGTCCATGTCGACGATGACGGTGCCGAAATCGGTTTCGAGGGCTTCGCCGCGCAGCTCGTTGATGCTCTTTTCCACCGTCAGGAGCTCGATGACCTCGGAGGTCGCAAAAGCCGTCCGAGTGTCCTGCACGAACGCCCTGTCGGTGGAAACGAGCAGGATCTTCTTGGTCTTGGTAGCAGATGCCATCGTTGTCGGCCGATCAATTCGATGTCGTTGATGATGTTGTCGGCGCGGACGCGGCGCCGGCTTTCGCGCCAACGGCGACAGTCTCGGAACCCGGACGTTGAGCCGGCACGAGAAGCCTTGTGTTCTGGACGCCGTACTTCCACGGATCGACCATCTGCATGGCGGTGTTGGATGCCTGCGCGTTGCCGACCCCCGGCGTCACCCCTTCGGTGCGCACATAGTCGTCGCTGGTGCAGCCGCCGGCGAGGCCAGTGAGCAAGAGAACAGTCCAAAGGGCGATGCGCATGGCCTTAGTCCTTCGGCAGGTCGAGGAAGTGGCCGGACGTGCCGGATACGGAGCGGGCGGTGCTGCCATCGGCCAGCGCCAGCGGACGCTTCGGCGCCGAGGCGTCGGCCTCCTCGGTGTTGTTGAGGAAATAGTCGGCGGCACTTGCCGGCCGGGTGCCGTCGGTCGGCTCGACCATCTTCTTCGAGGGATCGACCGGCTTGACCAGGTACGGCGTGACGATGATGACCAGATCGGTCTCGCGCCGCTGATAAGATTTCGAGGAGAACAGCGGACCGAGCACCGGCAGCTTGCCGATCCCCGGCACCCGCGATGTCGTGATGTCGTTCTGCGACTGCAGAAGGCCGGCGATCATGAAGCTCTGGCCGTTCTTGAGGTCGACCGACGTCCTGGCGCGGCGCACGATGAAGGCTGGAATGGAAATGCCGCTGCTGACCTGGATGGAAGCGGACGGGTCGATCGACGACACTTCCGGCGCGATGTCGAGGCTCAGGAGCCCGTCCTTCAGCACCGTCGGCGTGAAATCGAGGCCGACGCCGTACTTCTTGTAGGTGACGCTGATCTTGCCGTTGTCTTCGGAAACCGGGATCGGGAACTCGCCGCCGGCAAGGAAGCTCGCCGTCTGGCCAGAGCGGGCAATCAGATTCGGCTCCGCGAGCCGCCGCGCCAGGCCGCGTTCCTCCAGCGCCTTGATGGCGATGTCGATCGACAAGCCGTTCGACAGCAGGCTGCCGATGATCTCGCCCGTTCCGGCAGCCGGCACATCTCCCCCGTCCGGGTTAAGCACGACTTTGCGGTTGCCGATGCCATAAGCGAAATTGGCCGCGTATTTGGCGCCGAGATCCTGGCCGGCCTGGCGGTTGATCTCGACGAAGCGGACATTGAGCTGTACCTGCTGCGAGGACGAGATGTTGACCGAATTGATGACTTCCTCATTACCGGAAAAGCGCGAGGCGATCTTGCTGGCCTTGTCGGCGGCGACCGCATCCTCGGCCTCGCCCGACAACACGACGCGGCCGTTTGCCGAACCGACCTTGATCTTGGCGTCGGGCACGCTGGCGCGGATGGTGCTGGCCAGTTGGTCGGTGTCCAGCGTCACCTCGATGTCGATGGTGCCGACAAGCTGCTTGGTCTGGTCGAACAGGGCGATACCGGTGGTGCCGAGATTGTTGCCCAGCACATAGAAGGACTTGTCGGTCAGCGGGTTGACGTTGGCGATCTCCGGATCGCCGATGACGATCTGGTAGAAGGCCGCGCTCGTCATGATCGTCTTCGGCTTGCCCTTGGCGACCTTGATCGAGGCGTTCTGGTTCGCCGAGACATAGACGACGTCATTGTCCGCCCTTGCCGGCGCGGCGAAGCCTACCACAGCCAGCGACACCGCCAGCGCGATCGCGCCGAGAAGACGCCATCCCCCGGTCGTCCGAAATGCATCAAACCCGAACATCTTGCCCGTCCCCGCCGATCCCCACCGGCTATTGCTGCAGTTCCTGCGGCGGTTCCCGTGAAGGAACCTTGTATTCTTCGACTTTCTCGCCGCGCGTCACGATCACCGTCCTGAATTTCGGCTCGTCCTGGTCCTTCGTCACCGCATTGACGAGCGAGGCCGCACTTGCCTCGGCGTTTGCGGCAACCGAGCCGCCGAAGGAAGAGATCGTCGTAAGCCCGCCTTTGCTGGCACTGGCGTCAGCCGCGGACCGCAACGACAGCGACAAAGTGCCGACGGTGCGGGCGAGCGCCACTTTCTGCGCCCCTTCGTTGGTCACCTCGATGGTCACTGAATTGGCGACCTGCGGCTCGGTCTTGCGTTCGTCGGCGCCCTGCCCGACCGAAAGCACTTTGGCGTCGGAGACCACAATCTCGGAGGTGACCGTCGAGCCGGCCGCCCCTTGCGCGTTCTTGGATACTTCCTGGATGTCTCCCGCATCGCGCGTCAGGACGACGTCGACCCGGTCTCCCGGCGTGACGAAGCCGCCGACACCGGCAATTTCGTCGGTGCGGATGGTGACGGCCCGCATGCCCGGCGACAGTATGTTGGAAAGCGTGGCGCGACCGTTCGGTCCCGACAGTTTGGTGAGCAGCACCGGTTCGTTGACCTCGATCGGCGACAGCACCACGCGGCTGCCGTCGGCAAGCAACTTGTCGATCGTCGGGAAAGCGCCTTGCGGCAGCGAATCCTGCGGCCACGGGATCTCGGCGAGTTGTGGCCGTCCGAGCTCCATTCCATAGCGCAGCGGCGCTTGAGCCACCACGATGGTCTTGAATTCGACCTTGGGCTGCTGCGGAGCTTCGACCGTGACCACCTTGATCTCGGACTGAGCCTTTGCCTGGCTCTTGACCCAAAAATCCGCCGCAAAGATCGAGATCGCGCCGAAGACGGCTGCGATACCGATCATGGTTATGGCCCTGCCCCGCACAACGAAACCCCTGACGCCCGTGGTCTTTTGTTGGTTTGGGCCTCACGCTAGGCGTTAATGTTAAAGAATCAGGAATCCCGTGACCCGCCGATCGCCCTATTTCGGCCGGCTTGGTTATCGAATGGTTTTGGAATAAGAGACAGTTTGATCCCTGAACGGAACAGGAACTCGTTCGCCCGCCAAAAGCGTGGCAGTATCGAGCCGTGATTCGCATTACCGGACGCTAGGCCCAGCATGGACGACAGCAACGATCTCTTCGGCAAGATGGAAAAGCAGGCACAGCCGGTGCGCGCGCCCTCGCGCCCCGCCGATCCGCTGGTGCAGGCCGCGAAGCGCTCGACCGCCGCCCGCGACGGCAGCGAAAGCTACAGCGCCGCCGATATCGAGGTGCTGGAGGGTCTCGAGCCGGTGCGGCGCCGTCCGGGCATGTATATCGGCGGCACCGACGACAAGGCGATGCACCACCTGTTCGCCGAGGTCATCGACAATTCGATGGACGAGGCGGTGGCCGGCCACGCCACCTTCATCGACGTCGAGCTTTCCGCCGACGGCTTCCTGACCGTCACCGACAATGGCCGCGGCATCCCGGTCGATCCGCATCCGAAATTCAAGAAGCCGGCGCTCGAAGTCATCATGACGACGCTGCATTCGGGCGGCAAGTTCGACTCCAAGGTCTATGAGACCTCCGGCGGCCTGCACGGCGTCGGTGTTTCGGTCGTCAACGCGCTGTCCGACCACCTCGAGGTCGAGGTCGCGCGCGGCCGTCAGCTCTACCGTCAGCGTTTTTCCCGCGGCGTCCCGGTCAGCGGCCTCGAGCATCTGGGCGAGGTTCATAACCGCCGCGGCACGAGGACCCGCTTCCACCCCGACGAGCAGATCTTCGGCAAGGGCGCGGCCTTCGAGCCGGCGCGGCTTTATCGCATGGCGCGCTCGAAGGCCTATCTGTTCGGCGGCGTCGAGATCCGCTGGACCTGCGATCCGTCGCTGATCAAGGAGAAGGACCAGACGCCGGCCAAGGCCGAGTTTCATTTCCCCGGCGGCCTGAAGGACTATCTCAAGGCGACGCTGGGCGACGAGTTCCAGGTCACGCGCGAGGTTTTTGCCGGCAAGAGCGACAAGCAGGGTGGCCACGGTTCGCTGGAATGGGCGGTGACCTGGTTCGGCGGCGACGGGTTCCTCAACTCCTACTGCAATACGATTCCAACTCCCGAAGGCGGCACGCATGAGGCCGGCTTCCGCAATGTGCTGGCGCGCGGACTGCGCGCCTATGCCGACCTGATCGGCAACAAGCGCGCCTCTATCATCACCACCGAGGACGTGATGATCTCGGCCGCCGGCATGCTGTCGGTGTTCATCCGCGAGCCGGAATTCGTCGGCCAGACCAAGGACAGGCTGGCGACCATCGAGGCGATGCGCATCGTCGAAAACGCCATCCGCGACCCATTCGACCATTGGCTTGCCGACAATCCGCAGGAAGCCTCGAAGCTTCTCGAATGGGTCATCGCGCGCGCCGACGAGCGTGTGCGCCGCCGCCAGGAAAAGGAAGTCTCGCGCAAGAGCGCGGTGCGCAAGCTGCGCCTTCCGGGCAAGCTCGCCGATTGCACGCAAAATGCGGCCGCCGGCGCCGAGATCTTCATCGTCGAGGGCGACTCGGCCGGCGGCTCGGCCAAGCAGGCGCGCGACCGCGCCAGCCAGGCGGTGCTGCCGCTGCGCGGCAAGATCCTCAACGTCGCCAGCGCCGGCAACGACAAGCTTGCCGCCAACCAGCAGATCTCCGACCTCATCCAGGCGCTCGGCTGCGGCACGCGCTCGAAGTACCGCGACGAGGACCTGCGCTACGACCGCGTGATCATCATGACCGACGCCGACGTCGACGGCGCGCATATTGCTTCCCTGTTGATCACCTTCTTCTATCAGGAGATGCCGAACCTGATCCGCGGCGGCCATCTCTACATGGCCGTGCCGCCGCTCTATTCGATCCGGCAGGGCGGCAAGGTCGGCTACGCCCGCGACGACGCGCATAAGGACGAACTGCTGCGCACCGAATTCACCGGACGCGGCAAGGTCGAGATCGGCCGCTTCAAGGGCCTGGGCGAGATGATGGCCTCGCAGCTCAAGGAGACCACGATGGATCCGAAGAAGCGCACCCTTCTGCGGGTCGACGTGATCGACGCCGAGCAGGCCACCAAGGATGCCGTTGACGCGCTGATGGGCACCAAGCCCGAAGCGCGTTTCCGCTTCATCCAGGAGCGCGCCGAATTCGCCGAGACGGACGTGCTGGATATCTGATCGCGGAAGGGTCCATAAAGGCTCCTGTACGGAGACGAATGTGACCTGGACGCGTCTGAGAGAGCTTGTCGAGACATCGTTAAGCGGTCTGACGCGGCCGACCCGTTCGGACTGGATCTTTGCCTTGCGCACGGTTTCGGCCGGGCTGATCGCGCTGCTTGCCGCCTACGCGTTGAAGCTCGACCATCCGCAATGGGCGATGATGACTGTGTTCATCGTCGCCCAGCCGGTGGCTGGAATGGTGCTGGCGAAGGGCTTCTACCGGCTGCTCGGCACGCTGGCCGGCGGCCTGGCCGCTATCGGCATAACATCCCTGTGCGGTACCAATCCCTGGCTGCTGATCACTTTTCTGGCGCTCTGGGTCGGCATCTGCACGTTCGTATCATCGCTGTTGCGCAACCCGGAAGCCTATGGCGCGGCGCTTGCCGGCTACACGGTGATGATCATCAGCCTGCCGGCGCTCGGTCAACCGATTGTCGTTGTCGATCTCGCTATCGCACGCTGCGCCGAGATCGTGCTTGGCATCGTCTGCGCCGGCGTCACCAGCCGGCTGATCCTGCCCAAGCTCGCGGCCGACGCCATCATTTCCAGGCTGAAGCGCAGCATCCTCGACCTCGCCGAATATGCCGGCGGCGCCTTTTCCGACGGCGATCCGGCAAGCCTTGCCGCGCTCCAGCGCAAGCTGATCACCGACGCCCAGACGCTCGCAGAAATGCGCACCTACGCGCGGCTGGAAGCGCCGAGCTTCGCCCCCCGCGCCCACCCGGTGCGGCGCACCATCGGCCAGCTTCTGTGGGCCCTGTCGGCGGCGCGCACGCTGCACAGCCACCGCGCGCCGAAGAATGCGGCGCTCATCCCGATGCGACGCGACTTGAAAGCCTTTGTCGGCGAGCTGGGGGCGACACCCGGCGCCCTCGACGACACGGGCCCGTGGGTGGCGCGGCTCGATGCGATCGCGAGCAAGGCCAGAGAGGTGCCGGCCCTGCCCGACGATGCCGGTGCAAACACTGCCGCCGAGGACAAGGTGGGCACCATCACTCGCCTCACCATTGCCGGTGATTTTGCCGAAGCGCTGAAACAGGTGTTGGCCGGCCTCGATGCGCTTCGCTCGCCCGTCTCCCGGAAATCGAATGAGCGAAGCCAGCCGGCGCTGGTCGTCCACCGCGACTATCAGGCCGCGTGGCGCAACGCCGTGCGCGCCGCGCTCGCGACGCTGCTCGTTGCCGTCTTCTGGCTGACGACCAAATGGTCGGAAGCGGCCGGCACCGTCATCCTCGTCGCGGTGGTCTCTAGCCTGTTCGCGACGCGTCCCGATCCCGTGCAGTCGGCCTGGGGCTTCTTCACCGGCACCCTGATTGCGCTGCCCTTTGCCTTTCTGGTCGGGCAGGTCGCGCTGCCGGCGCTGCCCGGCTTCGGCTGGTTCACGCTCTTCGTCGTGCCGATCCTGGTGCCTGCGGCGCTCGGCATGGCCAATCCACGCCATGTCGGCGTCGCCACCGCTTTCGCCATCAACTTCCTCGCCTTCCTCAGCCCGCATCAGCAGATGACCTATGATGCCGGGCCGTTCTTTGCGGGCTCGGCCTCGATCCTGGTCGGCATCCTGATCGCCATCGGCGTCTTCATCGTCGTGCTGCCTGCCGACCCTTGGGTCACCGTGGAGCGTATCTCGCAAGCGATGCGCGAGGATCTGGCGCGGCTTTGCCTGCATGAGCGGATACCTCGGCGTTCGGCTTTCGAAAGCCTCGCCTATGACAGGATCAACCAGTTGATGCCGCAGGTGCAGCGAACGGGCCGCAGGGGCGACCCCATTCTCGGCGGCAGCATCGCCGCCGTCACCGTCGGGCTGGAGGTGCTGCGGCTACGCCATGCGCAACTGAATTCCGCCGTGCCGCGCGAGACAGTCGAATCCATCGGCAATTTTCTGCGCGGCCTGGCGCGCGAATTGTTGTTCCGTCGGCCGGGCGAGCCGCAGACCGCGACCATCGCGGTGGCAAGGCAATATGCGGCCAGCATTGGCGAACGCAGCGATCGGCTCGAAATGCTGCGGATCGCCGCCTCGCTGCGCATCATTGCCGCGGCGATGGAAGACTATCCGGATTTCTTTGCAAAGGGTCGTGCCTGAACAAAGGGACATGTCGCGTTTCAGGTCGGACCGGATCCGAAAGGTTCCTTATCAGACTGGTCGGTACTTAGGTGGACAGATGGCGCTCAAACGAATGGACAACATCGGTATCGTCGTCGAGGACCTCGATGCGACGGTTGATTTCTTTCGCGAGCTCGGCCTTGAACTCGAAGGGCGTGCCACGATCGATGGGGAATGGGCCGGACGTGTCACCGGACTGGGCGACCAGCATGTCGAGATCGCCATGATGCGAACGCCGGACGGCCACAGCCGGCTGGAACTGTCCCGCTTCCTCAGGCCGTCGATCGTGGCGGATCACCGCAATGCCCCGGTGAACGCCCTGGGCTATCTTCGCGTCATGTTCGCCGTGGACGACATCGACGACACGCTGGAGGGGCTCCGCAAGCACGGTGCCGAGCTCGTTGGCGAGGTGGTCCGCTACAAGGACATTTATCGGCTCTGCTACATCCGTGGGCCTGAAGGGCTTCTTGTCGGACTTGCCCAGGAGCTCAGCTGAGACCCGATAAGCGCTAGGCCGCGGCAATCGCCAGCGCGTGCCCGCGCGCGTTTTCGCGCAGCGCGTCGAGATGGATCGACTTCACCAGTCCGGCAAGATCGCCCTCGGCCGATTGGCCGCCGAGTTCCTTCAGCATCAGCCAGCTCACTTCCTGCACGCCGGCGACACGCCGGCCGTTGGCGACCTCGCGCCAGACTTTCAGCGCGCGCAGGATGGTGCCATGCGTCGCCGGCGCAAGTCCGGCGCTGCGGAACAGCGCCTGCAGCGCCACGTCGTGCCCGCCGGCCAGAAGCGCCGTCACCCGCTGCTCGGACTGTCGGGCAAGCGCTACCAGCGTCGAACCGAAGAAGTCGACCTTGCCATGCGCGATGGTACGGATGATGAAGCTGGCGGTGAGGTCGCCGCGCAGCCTTAGATGCTCGATCAGCGCGGCATGCTCTTCCATGCGCGTTCCCTCGATCAGCGTCACCGAGGCCTTCACGCAGGCATCGCGCATGACGCGATCGGCGCGCGCCGCCCCCATCATCGCCAGCACCAGCGGCGATCCTTTCAGGATCTCGCCGAGCTTGACCAGCAGCATATAGCGGCAGTCGGCCGGCAGGCGCCGATCTGCGATCAGCGTCTCGCGCACCAACGGCACGTGGCCATGCCGCTCAGCCATGCGGCGGAAGCTGAGCGAAGCGATCTCCGCGCCGCTGTTCCCGACCAGAGCCGCGCAGGCCTCCGGCTCGCCGATCTCGGCGATTGCGGCCGCCAGCGACATCGAGACCACCGGACGGTTGGCGATCAGCGTCTGCGTCGCCTTGTGGCCGCAGGCGACGCGCTCGACAAGATCGGCATCGGTAAGCAGCGGCGAACGCGCCAACACCAGCGCCGCCACTTCCGGCTGGTCGGCGGCCAGGGCGCTGATCACCTGCGGCGGCGCGTGATGGCTCATCGACAGCGCCTCGGCGAGCGCCAGGCGCACCTTGGCGGAAGCGTCGTCCAGAAGCAGCGTGAGCGCCGCCTCGGCGGCGCAGCGATCCTCGAACGGCAGATCGGAATTGATATAGGCTCGCGCCAGCGCGCTCGCGGCGGCGGCGCGCTCGGAAACCCTTGCCGTATCAATCCATTTTAGAAAGTGCGAAACAACCATGCCGACCAGCTACGCCCTTGCCGGAATGTCCCCGGCCCCGTTGTGAACGGTAGGCTGGAAATGGTTTACGAACGGTTCACCATATTTCTTAACCGGCTTGATGGAGACGCAGCCAACGCCTATCAAGCGATGGAATTGCGGGAGATCGATCATGGCCGGGCTTTATCTGGAAGAGTTTGTCGTCGGCCACGTCTTCCACCACACGCTGCGGAAAACTGTGACCGAGAGCGACAACATGTTGTTTTCGGTGATGACGCTCAACCCGCAGCCTTTGCACATTGATTTCGACTTCGCCGCGAAGACCGAGTGGGGCAAGCCGTTGGTCAACTCCCTGTTCACGCTGGGCCTGATGATCGGCATTTCGGTGAACGACATCACGGTCGGCACAACGGTCGCCAATCTCGGCATGAAGGAAACGGTGTTCCCGCACCCCGTCTTCCACGGCGACACCATCCGGGTCGAGACGACAGTCGTCTCCGTGCGCGATTCCAAGTCGAAACCCGATCGCGGCATCGTCGAGTTCGAGCATCGCGCCTACAACCAGAATGACGTTCTTGTCGCCAAATGCACAAGGCAGGCGATGATGCTGAAGAAGGCGGTCTGATGCGCTCGTTGCTGTTCGTGCCCGGCGATTCCGAGCGCAAGCTGGAAAAGGGATTCGAGGCCGGCGCCGACGTGGTTATCGTCGACCTCGAGGATTCCGTCGCCGGCGCGAACAAGGGGGCGGCGCGCGGGACCGCGGCCGGCTTCATCTCGAACCAAAGGCGCCGGACGGGTCCCGCCGTCTATGTGCGGGTCAACGACCTGTCCACCGGACTCACCGACGACGACCTCGCGGCCCTCGTGCCGGCAAAGCCTGACGGCATCATGCTGCCCAAGTCGAACAGCGGGCAGGATGTCCAGCAGCTCGCAGCAAAGCTTCGGGTGCATGAGGCTGAAAACGGGCTGCCGGATGGCGCCATAAGAATCCTGCCGATCATCACCGAAACCGCGTCCGGCGTGCTTGCGGCGGCAAGCTATGCCGAGGCAAGCGCGCGGCTCGCCGGCCTAACCTGGGGCGCGGAGGACTTGTCTGCCGCGATCGGCGCGCGGGCGGCCCGCGACGAGGACGGCCGCTACACCGACGTGTTCCGCCTGGCGCGCAGCATGACCATCCTGGCGGCGGGAGCGGCCGAAATCGCCGCCATCGACACCGTCTTTCCCGATTTCCGCGACATGGCCGCCTTCGAGAAGGAATGCCGCGGGGCCGAGCGCGACGGCTTCACCGGCAAGATGGCGATCCATCCGGCGCAGGTGCCGGTCATCAACGCGGCCTTCACGCCCTCCGCCGAAGCGGTCGCGCGATCGCAGGCGATCGTCGACGCCTTCGCGGCGGCGGGAAACCCGGGCGTCGTCGGCATCGACGGCAAGATGTATGACCGGCCGCATCTGCGCCTAGCCGAGCGTTTGCTGGCCCGCGCCAAGGCGTCGGGCGCCTGAGATTACCAGACCATCGGGATCAGCTTGTAGCGGACGCGCGCGGCGTAATCGTCGTATCCCCGCAGGCCGGTCCGCAACGTCTTTTCCTCGATGAAGGTGCGGATGGCGAGCAGGATGATGAAGACGAGCACCAATGCCAGGCCCCACCAGGAGCCAAGCACCAGCGCCGTGCCGGCGAAATAGAGGATAGCACCCGCATACATGGGGTGGCGTACATAGCCGTATGGACCAGTTGTGATCACCTTCTGCCCACGCTCGTCCTGGATCTTCACGACAGGCGCCGCGAAACTGTTTTCCAGCATCGTGAGATAGCAGATCCAGATGCCGACGAGCAGGACCAACATGCCGACCGCCTGCACCCAGACAGGAGCTGCCGACCAGCCGAAACGGAAGTCGAGCCCCATCAGGGCCAGCCATGCGAAAATGCCGATGAGCAATATGCTCAGCACTATCTTGTCGGCGGCTGCCTGGGTCTTCTGGATCGGCGGGCGGAGGCGTTCGTTCATCAGGCCTGGATCGCGCCGGGCGAGCGCCACGCCCATGGTAAGGCTCAGTCCGACCATCACGACTATGTACACCCAGGCTCCCCACCAGTGCAGCGTTCCTGCGGACACGAACATCAGCGCGCCCATCACACCGAACCATACGAATGTCTGCACAACCAATCTCGTGATCATGACCAACCTTCCATGACATGCCGCCCGTCGCGATTTACCGATTCCGACTGGTGGTCTATTATACCGACCGACGGTCTATAACTCAAGGCACACCCGGCACTCTGGACGAGAACGGCCGCCGCATGCACAAGGTTTCGCCATGCCTCGCATCATCAAGCATCCGGAAATCAGGCGCGAAGAACTGCTGGACCATGCCCAGGCCCTGTTCCTGACGCATGGCTACGACAAAGCGAGCCTCAACGACGTCATCGCGGCCGCCGGCGTCTCGAAAGGCGCCTTCTATCACTACTTCGCCTCCAAGGAGACGCTGCTGGAGGCATTGGCGGAGCGTTTCGCCAGGCAGGCGCTGGCCGGTGTCCAGAAGATCCTCGACGATCCGGGCCTCGATCCGCTCGGGCGCCTGAACGCGCTCCTCGCGCAGTCGCGCCAGGCCAAGGTTGAGACCGCGGCGGAAGCATGGGCGCTGTTCGAGACAATGTTCCGGCCGGAAAACCTGGTGCTGTTCCACCGCATCAACCTGGCGGCGAGCAAGTCCTTCTCGCCGATCCTGGTGGAGATCATCCGCCAAGGCGTCGAAGACGGAACATTCCGGACTTTCGATCCCGAGGGCGTTGCCGATATCGTCATGCAGTTCGGCATGGCCACGCACGACGTGATCGCCAAGGCGTTCGCCGGCGGCAGCGATGCCGACATGGACATCGCGATCGAGGCCCTGGAAAGGCGTGTCAGGCTCTACGAGATCGCGCTCGACCGCATCCTGGGACTGCCGGACGGCAGCATCCGGATCGGTGAGCCCGGCTATGTGCGCGCCGTCATGACAGCGCGTCGTTCCAATCCTGTCGTCGGCGGGCGCATCGAAGGACCGTGAACTGGCCCACGCTCCTTCGCGGCGGCCTTAGGCCGCTCACCCCGCCCAGGGACCGGTGTAGTCGTCATAGAGCTTGGCTGGATCTGGCCGCGGCCGCTCCGGCGCCGGCCCCTGATAGGAGCCGATATGGACGAAGCCGATAACGCGCTCCTGCGGCGAGAGCCCGAGGATCGCCCTGCCCTCCGGCACATCGGAGTACCAGTTGCTGATCATGTTGGTGCCGTAGCCCAGTGCGTTCGCCGCGATCATCAGGTTCATGGCCGCCATGCCGCCCGACAGGAACATCTCCCATTGCGGGATCTTCGGGTTCTCCTTCGGCACCGACACGACGCCGATCACCAGCGGCGCGCGCGAGAAGCGCGCCAGTTCCTGGTTGCGCCTGCCCTCCGGCAACGGCCCCTCGCGCTGCTCGGCAAGTGCAGCCAGCTTCTTGCCGATCTCGACACGCGCCTCGCCGCGGTAGAGGATGAAGCGCCAGGGCTCGAGCCGGCCATGATCGGGAACCCGCGAGGCAGCCGCCATCATCGTCGCGATCTCGGCATCGCTCGGCGCCGGCTCCTTGAGGTCCGGGATCGGCGCGGAATTGCGGGTGAGCAGGAAGTCGATGATCGGCGACGCCATGGGCGCAAGTCTCCTAAGCATTCTATAGTATTCAATTTTGAGCTGAAGCGCGCCATCGGGAGGTCGGGCGGCTCGGGCAGTGGCGTTTTGCGCCGGATAAAGAGCCGTCGGCGCAAGGCCTCGAACTCTTAAGCCTTGAAATTGCCACCGCCTTGGGCTTCAACGCAAGGCATGTTTGAGGGGACCCTGCGCCTTTTGGTGATCGCGCTCGTCGCTGCGTTGTTCGCGGTGCCGGTTTCCTTCGCGCTGGCCCAGAACGCCAACGATGTCGGCGACCTCAAGCTTCCGGGCATTTCGAGCTACGCGACGCCGAAGACAGGAGCACCGCTGGCGCTCGGCAATGGCGGCGCCATCACCCTGTCGGCGCAACTGACCGACAAGGGCGCCGACATCACCCGCGGCATTGTCTGGCGGGTGTTCAAGCCGCAGCCGTCAAGCGACGGCAAGCTTCCGATGGTGGCCTCAGCTCATGGCGGCACGGCCGTGTTCCAGCTCGACCCCGGCAGCTATCTGGTCCACGCCTCCTATGGACGCGCCGGCGCCACCAAGCGCATCACCGTCGGCAAGGCGGCCAGGCACGAAAGCCTGGTGCTCGACGCCGGCGGCCTCAAGCTCGACGCAGTGACATCGGGCGGCGCCCCAATCCAGTCGAAGAAACTGCGCTTCTCGATCTATGAAGACCATCCCGCCGCCAATGGCGACCGGGCGCTGATCGCCCCCGACGTGGCGCCGAACACTGTGGTGCGGCTGAACGCCGGCACCTACCACGTCGTCTCCACCTATGGCGCGGTCAACGCCGTGATCCGCTCCGATATCCGCGTCGAGGCCGGCAAGCTGACCGAGGCAACCGTCGAGCACCGGGCGGCCGAGATGACGATGAAGCTGGTGCGCGAGCCCGGCGGCGAAGCCATCGCCGACACGTCCTGGTCGCTGCTCAACGAGAGCGGCGACCCGATCAAGGAAGCCGTCGGAGCCTTCGCCTCGATGGTGCTGGCCGAAGGCCAGTACACCATCATCGCCAAGAACCGCGACCGCATCTACCAGAAGGATTTCACCGTCGTGGCCGGCCAGAACCAGGAGATCGAGGTCGTGGCCAACGAGTCGTCCGCCATCGATCCCGAGGAAGGCGCGGACTGATACATCTGAGCTGTCAGGCCGCCTTGCGCATCCGCCTCGGCAGGAAAGGCACGCGGGTGCGTTGCACGGAGGGCGTCGACAGGTCGAACACCGCGCGATAGAGCCGATCGAGCAGTGCCTTGCGGTCGCGCAGCGGCTCGAGGTCGCTCCATCTCAGCACATCACCGATGCGCACCTCGATCGCCTTGCCCGACAGCCGCGCGAACTCGCGGATGAGCAAGGAGGTGCGCAGCGTCAGCGACGCCTTGCCGATGAACTTCGCCACGCGGTTGTCGCGCTCGGCCATGTTCATCGGGCCGCTGACGAGATGGAACAGACGGCCGTTCTGGCCGGAAAAATGCATCGGGATAACCGAGGCCTTGGCGTCCTGGACGAGCTTGGCCGGGAACATCTTCCACGGCAGGTCGATGGCGCGGCCGAAACCCTTGGGCGCCGTGGCGACACCGCCGGCCGGGAAGACGACGATGGTGACGCCTTCCTTCAGCAGACGCACCGCCTCATGACGCACAGCCATGTTGTTCTTCAGCGCTTCCTTCGTTTCGGAAAAATCGATGGGCAGCGAATAGGGCTCCATCTCGCGGATCCTGAGCAGATCCTTGTGGATCATGACCCGGAAAGGCCGGCCGAGCTGCTCGACCAGCGAAAGCACGGCAATGCCGTCGCCGATGCCGAAGGGATGGTTGGCGACGATGACCAGCGGCGTGTCCGGCAGCGCCGCCGGCGGCCATTGCACGGCGTTGCGGACCTTGACGTCGATCAGTTCCAGCATACGGCTGAACACGCGGTCGCCGGTCGGCACCACTTGCCTGCGCCAGAAGTCATAAAGCGCGGCAAAACGGTCGCGGCCGGACAAACCCTCGACCGAATGGATGAACCAGCGCGTCAGCACCGGCTGATGCGGGTTGGCATAGGAGAGCTCGGGAAAACGTCTTTCCCGCGGTTTCAATTTGAGCATGGCGGCTCGTTACACGGCTGGCGTGACAGGCATATGAAAATAGCGGTGGACCGGCCACCGCCATTTTAGAAAGTGCTGGTGTATCAGGCCGCCGCGCGACGCTTGCGATCCGGCGAGACCGCCTCGTCGGCGAGAGCCTTGACCGCGTCCTCGAGCTTCAGCGATTCCTGGTCGCGGGAGCCCAGCCGGCGGACATTGACGGTTTCTTCTTCCGCCTCGCGCTTGCCGCAGACGAGGATGACCGGCACCTTGGCGAGCGAATGCTCGCGCACCTTGTAGTTGATCTTCTCGTTGCGAAGGTCGGCTTCGGCGAGCAGCCCTGCGGCCTTCAACCGGTCGACGACTTTCAAGGCATATTCGTCCGCATCCGAGGTGATCGTCGCCACCACCACCTGGAGCGGCGCGAACCATAGCGGGAAATGGCCGGAATAGTTCTCGATCAGGATGCCGAGGAACCGCTCCATCGAGCCGCAGACGGCGCGATGCACCATCACCGGCTGCTTCTTCTCCGAATCCGAGCCGATATAGAAGGCGCCGAAGCGTTCCGGCAGGTTGAAGTCGACCTGCGTGGTGCCGCATTGCCATTCGCGACCGATGGCGTCCTTCAGCACATATTCGAATTTCGGCCCGTAGAAGGCGCCCTCGCCCGGATTGATCGAGGTCTTGATGCGGTTTCCGGAGCGCGTGCGGATCGTCTCCAGCACATTGCTCATGATCGCCTCGGCATGGTCCCAGGCCTCGTCGGTGCCGACGCGCTTGTCCGGCCGCGTCGACAGCTTCACGCTGACCTCGTCGAAGCCGAAATCGGCATAGGTCGACAGGATCAGGTCGTTGATGCGCAGGCACTCGGCGGCCAGCTGCTCCTCCGTGCAGAAGATATGCGCGTCGTCCTGCGTGAAGCCGCGCACCCGCATCAGCCCATGCAGCGCGCCGGACGGCTCGTAGCGATGCACATTGCCGAACTCAGCAAGTTTCACGGGCAGTTCCCGGTAGGACTTCAACCCATGCTTGAAGATCTGCACATGTCCCGGACAGTTCATCGGCTTCAGCGCGAAGACGCGGTCGTCATCGGTGTCGTCGCCGGCGACGGTCACCTTGAACATCGCGTCGCGATACCAGCCCCAATGTCCCGACGTCTCCCACAGGCTCTTGTCGAGCACCTGCGGCGCGTTGACTTCCTGATAGCCGTGCTCGTCGAGGCGGCGGCGCATGTAGTTGATCAGGTTCTGCACCATCTTCCAGCCCTTGGCGTGCCAGAAGACGACGCCAGGCCCCTCTTCCTGGAAATGGAACAGGTCCATCTCGCGCCCGAGCTTGCGGTGATCGCGCTTCTCGGCCTCTTCCAACAGCGTCTGGTAGGCGTCGAGCTGCGCCTGGTCGGCCCAAGCGGTGCCGTAGATGCGCGTCAGCATCGGGTTGTTGGAATCGCCGCGCCAATATGCGCCAGCCACCTTCATCAGCTTGAAGGCGTTGCCGATCTGCCCGGTCGAAGCCATGTGCGGACCGCGGCAGAGGTCGAAC
>NZ_RZSA01000210.1:0-7936 GCF_003998075.1 Mesorhizobium sp. M2A.F.Ca.ET.037.01.1.1
ACATAGAGCTTGATGTCGGCATCCGGGCACACCACCGTGCCGATGTCGCGGCCGTCGAGCACCGCGCCCGGCGGCGCCTTGGCGAAGGCTCGCTGCTTCTCGACCAGGATGCGCCGCACCGTGGGAATGACCGCGACCTTGGAGGCCGCTTCGCCCACCGCATGCGCCGACAGCACGGTACGGTCGAGGTTCGAAAGGTCCACCTGCCGCGCCGCCGTTTCCGCCGCCGAGACGTTGTCGAGCGGCAGGCCGAGCTCGAGCAGCTTATGCGCCACAGCGCGATAGGTGAGGCCGGTGTCGAGCAGGTTGAGGCGATAGTGGTCGGCGAGCCGGCGGGCGAGCGTGCCCTTGCCCGCGCCGGCGGGGCCGTCAATGGCGATGGTGAGGCCTGTCGTCATTCTAAACCTCGATGCAAGTGCCTCACCCCACCGGCGCTCGAAGTCGGCCGCTGTAACTTCCGAGGCCTTGAACTGGCTGTCCGAATTGATCTCTGCGAGATCGGGAAAGCCCTCTGTCGAATTTCTCGTCCCGCCAACCTCAACATCCTCCGACCCGTCAAAGGCTTCGCCGCGAATAGCAAAACCAACGGAACCATCGGCATAGAACTCTATGGTGCGGTTCTGAAAATCGTCATCGGCGATTTCATACCAGAGGTCGGACGGTGCCTCCGGCATATCATGTTGCCAATGAACGTAAACGTATCTCACTCGATCTCCGCGCCCAATCCCTTCATCAGTCCCATGAATTCCGGAAAGCTCGTCGCGATCATGTTCGCGTCGTCGATGGTCACCGGCTTCTCGGTGGCCAGCCCCATGATCAGGAAGCTCATCGCGATGCGATGGTCGAGATGCGTCTTCACCGCCGTGTCCGGTCCATTGGGGTGAGCGCCCAGCCCCTTGCCGCCCGGTCTGCCGCGCACGGCGAGCGATGCCTCGCCCTCGGTGCAGTCGACACCGTTGAGCTTCAGCCCGTTGGCGACCGCCGACAGCCGGTCGGATTCCTTGACGCGCAATTCCTCCAGGCCCTGCATCAGCGTCTCGCCCTCGGCGAAGCTGGCCGCGACCGCCAGCACCGGATATTCGTCGATCATCGACGGTGCGCGTTCCGGCGGTACGGTAACGCCCTTCAACTCGGAATAGCGCACGCGCAAATCCGCCACGTCCTCGCCGCCGGCATTGCGCGGATTGAGGATATCGATCCGGCCGCCCATTTCCTGCAATGTGAGAAGCAGGCCGGTGCGGGTCGGGTTCATCAGCACGTTTTCGATCACGATGTCCGAGCCCGGCACGATCAGCGCCGCCACCAGCGGGAAGCCGGCCGAGGACGGGTCGCCGGGCACGGCGATCGTCTGTCCGGTGAGCTTGCCCTGGCCTTCGATGAAGATGTGGCGCACGCCGCGCTCGTCGGTCTCCACGGTCAGGTTCGCGCCAAAGCCTTTCAGCATCTTCTCGGTGTGATCGCGCGTCATCACCGGCTCGATCACCGTGGTGATGCCGGGCGTGTTCAAGCCGGCAAGCAGCACCGCCGACTTCACCTGGGCCGACGCCATCGGCACGCGATAGGTGATCGGCGCAGCATGCTTCGGGCCGCGCAGCGTGATCGGCATGCGGTCGCCGGGCGCCGCCTTCAGCACCTGCACGCCCATCTGGCGCAGCGGGTCGAGCACGCGGCCCATCGGCCGGCCCGACAGCGAGGCGTCGCCGATGAAGGTGGTCTCCATGTCATAGGTGCCGACGAGGCCCATGGTGAGCCGCGATCCGGTGCCGGCATTGCCGAAATCGAGCGGGCCTTCCGGCTGCAGCAGCGCGCCGTTGCCGGTGCCGCGGATCACCCATTCGGCGCCGTTCTTCTCGATGTGCGCGCCCATCGCCTTCATGGCGGCTCCGGTGCGCATCACGTCCTCGCCTTCGAGCAGGCCGGTGATGCGCGTCTCGCCGGAGGCAAGGCCGCCGAACATGAAGGAGCGGTGCGAGATCGACTTGTCGCCCGGCACGCGCGCGGTGCCGGCAAGGGCAGGGGATTTGCGGGCCGTGGCTTGTTTAGCGGCGGCGGAATGAGACATTTTGTCTTCCAAATGGAAGGCCGGCTGGCCGGCCCGGTTCGTCATGATGCGGCGGTCTCGTATCACGGCGCGCGGCAATGGTCATCCCCTTGGCGCAAGCCTTTGAAAAGCGGGTCTCGAGCACATGTCTTTTGGCTTTGACAGCGCGGAAAACTGCGGTTAAGGGGACCATTCTTTTTTTGACGAGGCCTGACGTGGCAAAAGCTGAACTTGGCACCAAGCGTGTCGACCCCGAAACGGGTCGGAAATTCTACGACCTGAACAAGGACCCGATTGTCTCGCCCTATACGGGCAAGAGCTATCCGCGCTCTTATTTCGACGAAGGCAAGATTTCCGCCCTCGAGGAAGATGAGGAAGTCGCCGACAAGGAAGTGGACGGCGACGAGGAAGAAGGCGCCGAAGTTGTCTCGCTCGAGGACGCCGACGAGGAAGCCAAGGGCGGCGGCGACGATCTTCCCGATCTCGGCGACGACGAGGATGACGACGTCGATCTCGGCGATGATGAGGACGATACCTTCCTTGCCGACGAAGAAGAAGAGGACGATGACGTCTCCGACATGATCGGCGTCGGCGACGACGAGGACGAGGTCTGATCCGGTCGTTTGCCGGCGATTTTCGCCTGTGACGAAAAAGCGGTCTTTGAAGGCTTGATCTTGACCGAAGGCGGCGCTAGAAGCCGCCAGCACTAAACGACGGCGCGGTTCCCAACCGCGCCGGATCTCTTCGCCGGAAACGGCGCCGGCTGACTGCCGGGAGTGGGGCCATAGCTCAGTTGGGAGAGCGCTTGAATGGCATTCAAGAGGTCGTCGGTTCGATTCCGATTGGCTCCACCAAACAGTCCTTCCTGAGCAGATTTCTTGGCGGCAGAAATCGTCACCGCTGCACGCGCTTGGCCGCGGCGCGCCCGAGCTCGTAGGGGTGGCCTGGACGCAATGTGGCGAGACTAACCGCGCTCGGCGCGGGTTCTGGCTGCCTTGCGCGCAGCCGCTGATCGTCCGGCGTTGCCTTTGGTCTGCGCGGCTTTCCTGGCCGCCGCCGACCGCTCTGCGGCCGTGCGGCCGGATGCGGCGCTCTTGGCCTGCCGCGACAGGGCCTTGTGGGAGGCGGTGCTTTTCGGCTCGCCCTCAAGCACCTTCGACACCGCCTTGTAGACCTTCGGCTGGCGCTTCGGCCTGCGTTCGCCCTGGCCTGCCTCGTAAGCATATTTGGCGCTCTTGCGCGTGGTCTCCTTCACGTCGCCTTTTTTGGGCGGCGGCAGGTCGACGCCCGCGCGGCGCGCTTCCGAAAGGCCGATGGCGATCGCCTGCTTGGTTGAGCGGGCGTCGTGCTTGCCTTGGCGAACTTTATCGATTTCCGCGTGAACGAATTCACCGGCCTGCGTGCTTGCCGATTTGCCTTCGCGCTTGTCCTTGCGCGCCTTTTCGATGGTTTTCTTGTCCGGCATCGTTTTTCTCCATGTTCGAACGGGGCACGATCGAACGCCAACAGGCCGCTTCGGATCGCGCGTCAGCGGCTTTCATAGGTGCCGCCGACAAGCTCGGCGGTGGCGATCATGTGCGGTCCCGCATGGGCCAGAAGGTCGGCGATTGCCGTTTCTCCGCTGGATTCCAGCGTCTCCACGTCGAGTGCCGAAAGGCGGAAGTGATAGTGATGGACGCCATGCCCTTTTGGCGGCTGGGGACCGTCATAATGGGCGTTGCCGAAGTCGTTCACCCCTTGGCGGAAATCTCGAAGGAAATCGACAAACGATCTTTGCTCGGATCGGTGGAGCGCAATCGCGGCTGGTTTCTTGGGAACGCGAGGCGTCGGCGGGAGTTCCAGCATCACGCCCCCCGACGGCGCTCGATGAATGCTCGCAAGTGGAGCTATCGCCCCTTGAAAAGCTGCCCGGACGGAAGCGACGCAGGCCGTATCCTGCGAAAGAGTTGGCAGGTCGGCATAAGAGCCGTTGAGGCGGAACCGCAGGTCTCGACGATTTTGCCGGCCGCATTTTCGGTATATTGAATCGGGAAGGTGTCGGCGCAACAGGTAACAACGTCATGCGCGTTCTGGTCCGGATTGCGGTGATCGTCGCGATATTGTTGGCGTTGCTGTATCTGGGATTGTGGTATTCGACTGGCGAACAGGGCTTTCTGCTGGTCCCCGGCGGCGCGCCGTCTCAATAGATGGGTGGTCCTGGCATTTGAACTGGCTTTGACATTCCTGCGATGAATTTCCCGTTGAGCCACGGCGTTCCTGCGATGACCTGCTCGCCGATTGTTTGGCCTGGATACAAAGGAAAGTGCCCGAGGAAACCCCTTTGCCGGCGGCGGCAACTAGGCTAAGGGGCTTCCTGTCAGAGGGATGCTTATGAGAATTCCGGTTTTGGGTGGGAAACTGGCGCAGGGACGGGTTCGATCCGGACTGCTTGCGCGATCAAGCAGTCTCTTGCCGATGCTGGGCGTTGTGGCCGCGCTTGCCGCTTGCCAGTCGACTCCAGACACACAGCCCGTCGCTGGTTCGCAACCTGTTGCCGACCCGCAACCCGCTCCGGCTGCTGCACCCGCTCCGGCCTTGCCGAATTCGGCGGTGCTGGATCAGACGGTCGCGGTCGTTCCGCCCGGCAAGGGCGTTCCGGCGAGATACGCCGCCTTCTCCGGCATATGGGCGGGGCAGCTCAACGGCATGTATGACGGCAAGCTGGCGGTGCTGACCGTGTCCTCGGGCGGGCAGGTGACGGTCAGCTACGCATGGGGCGATCTGGCCGACAACAAGCCGGGCGTTGCCGACGGTTCCGGCAGGATTTCCGGCAGCACGTTGAAGCTCGGGCGCCTGCCGAATGGCGCCGACATCACCGCCACGATGCCGTCGCCGGGAACGCTCAACGTCACCTACGCGCTTGCCGGCCAGACCTATACCGGCTCGTTCGCGCGAGTCGGCCAGTAGGCAACGCCAGCCGTTAGAGCAATTCCAGGAAAAGTGTGAGCGGTTTTCCGTCCGGAATTGCGTAAAAACAAGGAGATAGAGCGGTTCGCCGTTTCCGTGAAACGGTGAAACGCTCTAGAACTGAGCCGGCTCGCGCGTGATCCGCACGCACATCGGCGTTCCGATCTCGATGGCCTGCCCGGTGTCGGTCAGCCGCCCGCTCGCCTCGTCGCGTGCGAAGATCGAGATGCGGTCGGCGTTCTGGTTGGCTGAGAACAGATGCCTGCCGGATGGGGTCAGCGCCAGGTTGCGCGGCGTCGCGCCGCCGCATGGCGTGAAGTCCACCGTTTGGAGTTTTCCCGTCTGCTGATCGACGGCGAAGATCGCGACGCTGTCATGGCCTCGGTTGGAGCCGTAGAGGAAGCGACCGTCGGGCGATATCTGGATATCGGCGCAGTGATTGTGCGCGCGAGCCTCTGCGGGTACCGCCGGCTTGGTGTCGATCAGTTCAAGCCTGCCTGAAGACGGCTCAAGCGCCAGCGACACGACCGTCGAGTCCAGCTCGTTCATGACGAAGACGAAGCGGCCGTTCGGATGCAGCGCGACGTGGCGCGGCCCGGCGCCGGGCGCGAGCGCCGAGGACGCGAGCTTCACCAGCGCGCCGGCCGGCTCGATCCGGTAGGAGACCAATTGGTCGATGCCGAGATCGGCGACGATGGCGATGCCGCCCTGGATGGTCTCGGTGACGCTGTGCGCATGCGAGCGCTCCTGCCGCTCTGCATTGGGGCCGGTGCCGGAATGCGCGACGCTCGCCAGCGGCGCCGTCAGGTCGCCATCGGCCGCAAAGCCGAACACCGCGACCGCCTTGTCGGGGCCGCCGCTGCCCATGCCGTAATTCGCGACCAGAAGCTTGCTGCCGTCGTGGGTGATCGTGTTGTGGGCGGTGATGCTGCCGAGCGATGGCTGCTTGTTGATATAGGCGAGAGAGTTGGTGGCGCGGTCGAAGCGATAGGCCGTGACCGTTCCCTCGCGCCAGGCGAAGACTTCCGAATTGGCATAGATCAGCGTCCCGTCCGGCGTCACCGACAGGAAGGTCGGATTGTCGACCTCATTGGTCTCGGCAAGTTTTTGAATGGCAAGCGTTGCCTCGTCGAAGGCGTAGACGCCGAGGCCGACGCCGCGTGCGCCCTGGAAATAGGGCGCCTCGCGGTTGAGGCTGCCGACAAAGACAAGAAAGGCGCTTTGCATCGATCTTCCTCCCTAAGCAGGTTCCGCAAAAGTGTCTTACGGTTTGCGAAGAGAACTGCGAAACAACAATGCCGGCGGCTCCTCCGCCTGTGCCGGCTTTGCAAAAATTTCGCCGATCGTCGCTTGCAAGGCAATCCCATATGTGAAAATATTATTCACAAAAGAAAATTGACGGGAGGAAAGCGATCATGCGTCTCGCCATCCGACATCGTGCCCGGAACCGCCTTGCAGGCCGCGCCGAAAGCTCCCGGAGCACGGCATGAGCGCGTTCTCGCCGACCGTCGGCCTCGCCTCGACGCATCCGGCCGACATGCCTGAGGCGCATGCTGACATCCCCGTCTGGAATTCGGAAAACTGGTTCTACGAGGACTGGCAGCCCGGCCATAAAATCCGCTCGCTCCGCCGCACCATCTCCGAGGGCGAAAGCCATATGTTCAATGCGCTGGTGCTGGATATCCACCCTTACGTCCAGGACCAGATGTTCGCCGGGAGGGAAGGCATTTTCGGCAAGCGCCTGGTGGCCGGCGCCTTCGTCTTTTCCGCCGGACTCGGCCTCGTCGCCACCAACTGCGTCAACGCCTTTTCCTATGGCTATGACAAGCTCCGCTTCATCAAGCCGGTCTTCATCGGCGACACCATTTATTCGATCCGCACCAACCTCGACAAAAAGCCGCGCTATCACGACATGGGCCTGATCCGCGCCAGCTATGAAGTCTTCAAGGGTGAAGGAGAGCTCGTGCTCTACTGCGAGCATCTGCAGACGGTGAAATACAAGAACCCGGCCGATTTCGTCGGCAAGACCGAGAAGTGAACCGTGTCCGCTGACGCTGAACTTCCGCTGACCGGCCTCGTGGTCGTCGACATGAGCCAGTTCCTGTCGGGGCCTTACTGTTCGCTGCGCCTTCTCGACCTCGGCGCGCGCGTCATCAAGATCGAGCGGCCGGATGGAGGGGATCTCTCGCGCCGGCTCTACCTCAGCGACACCGAGATCGGCGGCGATTCCACCATCTTCCACGCCATCAACCGCGGCAAGGAGAGCCTGGCCATCGACCTCAAGAACGAGGCCGATCTCGCCGCGCTGCGCGGCCTGATCGCCAAGGCCGACGTGCTGATCCAGAACTTCCGGCCGGGCGTCATCGAGCGGCTCGGCCTCGATTACGAGCATGTCAGCACCATCAACCCGCGGCTCGTCTACGCCTCGATCAGCGGCTATGGCGAGGATGGCCCCTGGGTGAAGCGCCCGGGGCAGGATCTGCTCGCCCAGGCGCGCTCCGGCGTGATGTGGCTGAACGGCGACGAGGAGCAGGGGCCGGTGCCGTTCGGGCTGGCGATCGCCGACATGCTGGCGGGCGCGGCCTGCGCGCAAGGCATCCTCGCCAAACTGGTGCGGCGCGGCATCACGGGCGAGGGCGGCCATGTCGAGACCAGCCTCCTCGAGGCGCTGGTCGATTTCCAGTTCGAGGTGCTGACCACGCATCTCAATGACGGCCGCCGCCTGCCGAAGCGCTCGTCCTTTCGCAGCGCCCATGCCTACCTCTCGGCGCCTTACGGCGTCTATCCAGCCAAGGACGGTTACCTGGCGATCGCCATGACGCCGATCCCGAAGATTGCCGATCTGCTCGACTTGCCCGAGCTCGACCCGTTCCGCGACAAGCCCGCGACCTGGTTCACCGCCCGCGACGAGATCAAGGCGATCATCGCCAGACGCATCGCCGAAAAAAC
>NZ_RZSA01000211.1:0-7930 GCF_003998075.1 Mesorhizobium sp. M2A.F.Ca.ET.037.01.1.1
GGGGAAAGCGCCTGGCGAGGATCGCCGTCTCCACCATGCGGTCGCCGCCGCTGTTCAGCTCATAACCGCCGCGCGCCAGGTTGATTGCGCCCTCGAAGCCGCCGCCAAGCACGACGATGCCGTCGACCTTCTCAGGCAATGGCGGCTTCGGAAAACGTTCTTCCAGCGGGTTGAGCATCATCGCACCGACCGACGTCCAGGCCGAAAGGACCAGAATCGCGATGCCGAGCACACTTCCCGTCGCCGCCAGCCGGCGGCGCTGGAACAGCGCTGCGAACAGTCCGGCAAGCAGCAGGAAGATCGCCAGATTGATCGGCTGGCCGAAGAACCAGAAGACTTTCGACAAGTAGTAGAACATCCCTCACCCTCTGTCAGATGAGGTATGAGCCTACCACCACTTTTCCGGCTGAAATTTGCCCGCCGCCTGCTCGATGACATTGGCCGTCTGGAACAGCGTCTCCTCGTCGAACGGGCGGCCGATGAGCTGCAGGCCGAGCGGCAGGCCCTTGCCGTCGAGGCCGGCGGGCACCGAAATGCCGGGAAGGCCGGCCATGTTCACCGTCACGGTGAAGATGTCGTTGAGATACATCTTGACCGGATCGGAGGCCATGTCCTCGTCGGCGATGCCGAAAGCGGCCGATGGGGTCGCGGGCGTCAGGATGACGTCGACGCCGGCGGCAAAGACATTCTCGAAGTCGCGCTTGATCAGCGTGCGCACCTTCTGCGCCTGCAGATAGTAGGCGTCGTAGTAGCCGGCCGACAGCACATAGGTGCCGATCATGATGCGCCGCTTGACCTCGCGGCCGAAGCCGGCGGCGCGAGTCTTCTCATACATGTCGATGATGTCCTTGCCGGGCACGCGCAGGCCGTAGCGTACACCGTCGTAGCGGGCGAGGTTCGACGACGCCTCGGCGGGCGCTACGATATAATATGCCGGCAAGGCATATTTGGTGTGCGGCAGCGAGATGTCGACGATCTCGGCGCCGGCATCCTTCAGCCAGGCAATGCCTTTCTGCCAGAGCGCCTCGATGTCTTGCGGCATGCCGTCGACGCGGTATTCCTTCGGAATGCCGACCTTCATGCCCTTGATCGGCTTGCCGATCGCCGCTTCATAGTCCGGCACCGGGCGGTCGACCGAGGTCGTGTCCTTCGGATCGACGGAAGCCATGGACTTCAGCAGAATCGCGGCGTCGCGCACGTCGCGAGCGATCGGCCCGGCCTGGTCGAGCGACGAGGCGAAAGCAACGATGCCCCAGCGCGAGCAGCGCCCATAGGTCGGCTTGATGCCGACCGTACCGGTGAAGGCGGCGGGCTGGCGGATCGAGCCGCCGGTATCGGTGGCGGTTGCGCCGGCGCACAGGAACGCGGCCACAGACGACGCCGAGCCGCCGGACGAACCGCCTGGCACCAGCTGGGCGTTATCAAGCGTGCGCTGGGTCTTGGTGCCGCCGGCGGAGACGAAGCCGCCATCGCCCTGATGCGTCGTCGGCATCACCACCGTGTCGAGCCGCGAGCGCCGCCACGGATTGATCACCGGGCCGTAATAGGAGGTCTCGTTCGACGAGCCCATGGCGAACTCGTCCATGTTGAGCTTGCCGAGCATGACGGCGCCGTCGGCCCACAGATTGGACGTCACGGTGGACTCGTAGCGCGGCCTAAAACCGTCCAGCACGTGGCTGCAGGCCTGGGTGTGGATGCCTTCGGTGGCGAACAGGTCCTTGATGCCGAGCGGGATACCCTCCAGCGCGCCGCCCTCGCCCTTGGCAAGCTTGGCATCCGAGTTCTTTGCCATGTCGCGCGCCTTGTCGGCGGTGACGGCCACATAGGCGTTGAGCACCGGATTGGCGCGATCGATCGCCGCCAGATAGGCCTCGGTGATCTCGGCCGCGGTGATCTCCTTGCCGCGCAGCTGGGCGCGGGCCTCGGAAATGGTGAGATGTGTGAGATCGCTCATCAGGCAAGGCTCTTTTCGTAAAACACCGACCATTCGGAGTCGGGATAATCCAGCACCGGTCCGCAACGCGTGAATCCGGCGCGCTCATAGACGGTCCAGGCGGCGGGATGGCGATCGCCGGTTTCGAGTACCAGGCGCGTCAGCCCTTCCTGCCGGGCAAGCGCCTCGACCCGCCCGACGATCTCGGCGCCGATCTTCATGCCGCGATGCGAAGGCCGCGTGTACATGCGCTTGACCTCGCCGGTCGCCTCTTCGTGGCGCTTCAGCGCCCCGCAACCTACGGCAAGGCCGTTGTCGCGCGCGATGAACACCGTCGTGTCCGAGCAGGCCATCTGCTCGACCGTCAGGTGATAGCAATGCTCGGCCGGCGTCAGCTCGAGCAGCGCGGCGTTGAGTTCGGCGACCAGCGCGCGCACGTCGTCCTGCAGAGGCGTCTCGACGGCGATCTCGACAGCCACGGTCTACTCCACCACCTTCGGAACGAGGAAGAAATTCTCTTCCGTCGCCGGCGCGTTGGCGACGACGTCGGCGGGCTTGTTGCCGTCGGTAACGACATCCTGGCGCTTCTTCATCTCCATCGGCGTGACCGAGGTCATCGGCTCGACGCCCGAGACATCGACCTCGTTCAATTGCTCGACGAAGCCGAGAATGGCGTTCAATTCGCCGGTCATGCGCTCGGCGTCCTCCTCGCTCACCGCGATACGGGCAAGGCGCGCGACGCGCTTCACGGTCTGAAGATCAACGGACATGTTCTTTTCGCCTCGGGAAAACCAGTGCGGGCTATAGCGGCGCGGCGTCTGCCGCGCAACATGCATGATGCCGGAGCGATTGCGCCCGTTGCCCCCCAATGGTCGATGAGGCGACCTAGATCGTGATCGGCTTGCCGATCTCAGGCAGCGCCACGTTGACGCCCGAGCCTTCCATGCCGGCGACGAATTTGTCGGCGGTCTGGTCGATCATCGGGAAAGTCCTGAAATGGCAGGGAACGACGGTATCGAAGCCGAAGAACCGACGGCAGGCAAGGGCCGCCACCGCGCCGCCCATGGTGAAGCGGTCGCCGATCGGCACGATGCCGACCTTTGGCTCGTGCAGCTCGTTGATCAGCCCCATGTCGGAGAAGATGTCGGTGTCGCCCATGTGGTAGAGCGTCTTGTCTTCGGGAAAATGCAGGACGAGTCCACCCGGATTGCCGAGATAGGTGTTGGTGCTGCCTTCACCGCCGAAGGAGGACGAATGCAGCGCCTGGACGAACGTCGTGGTGAACGGCCCGCAATCGACGGTGCCGCCGATATTGCCCGGATTGATCTTGTCGCCGCTGACGCCCTGGCCGACGAGGTACATGCAGATCTCGAAATTGGCGACCAGCATGGCGCCGCTTTTCTTCAGCACCTCGACCGCGCCGCTGACATGGTCGTTATGGCCGTGGGTCAGGAGAACGTGAGTCACACCTTCCGCCGGCCCTTCCCAGCCGCCCGTCCAGGACGGATTGCCGACCAGATAGGGGTCGATGAGAATGGTGGCGTCCTTGGTCTCGACGCGGAATGCCGAATGCCCGTACCAGGTCAGTTTCATGAATGCTTTCCTCGATTTTCCCGTTGCCAAAGGATAGAACGCTGGCGGCAAATTTAAAGTGGCGCAGCGCTTCCTAACGTCAAAAGGATGTGTGACGCCCAAATGTCAGAGGAAGCCGTTGGGCATTATTTCAATCGAGGAACTGCCGGAGCGTCTCGCCGAGGGCAAGACGCTCGCCGGGCTCGATCTCGGCGATAAGACGATCGGCGTGGCCGTCTCCGACCGCGGGTTGTCCTTCGCCCATCCGCGCCCGGTCATCCTGCGCAAGAAATTTTCGCTCGATGCCGCCCAACTGCTCGCTCAGCTCGCGAAGGACAATGTCGGCGCCATCGTGCTTGGCCTTCCCGTGAACATGGACGGCTCGGAAGGGCCCCGTGCGCAAAAATCGCGCGCCTTCGTCCGCAACATGGCGCCGCTTTCCCACCTGCCCTTCTTGCTGTGGGACGAGCGGCTGTCGACGGTCGCTGCCGAGCGGACGCTGATCGAGATGGACTTCTCGCGTAAGAAGCGCGCCGGCAAGATCGATTCGGCGGCCGCCGCCTTTATTCTGCAGGGAGCGTTGGACCGGCTTCAGTCGCTTGGCCGAGCCGATCGGGGCTGATGTCGCCCTGCCGGCGCTGCCTTATCCATTCGGCGATGTTGCGCCGGCGGCGGAAGGCCCACAGCCCCATGAGCAGGAAGAAGTCGAAAACGCAGGTCCGCGCCACCATGCCCGGTATGATGGCCGGGTCGACGCCGAGCATCTGGCCATAGAGCTGGAAAGCGAAATCGTGCACCTGTCGGCTCAGCATCGCGTAGCCGAAATTCATGTCGTTGGCCGACAGGAAGAACCATCCCCAGAAGATGGCCATCGGAGCAGCCCAGAGTGTGAATATCGTGCGCATCAGCGCCTGCCTCCAGGCTTGCTTTCCGGGCGGCCGGATATGCGCGAAAGCAAGGAGCTGTGCGCGGCCCCCATCGCCATGCGCGAGGCGGCGCGAACATCGCCCTGGGGCAAATTCATTGCGGCGGCAAGGGCGGAGCGGCGCTCGGCCGTCACCGCAACATAGGAGGCAAGCAGTGCCGTCATCTGAACGCCGAGAATCACGAACAGGCCGTCAATGCCTTGCACCACGCCGCCGATGAGAATCAGCGAAAGCAGCGACGATGCGAAGATGAAAGCGACCCGCGCAACGCTTTCGCCTGCGTCGGGCCTTGCCGGGCCGTTGAGCAGCGTTTCGACAAAGGCCCAGCAGAACAGCACCGCGACAGTCAGGAGCGCGACCGAAAGCGGCGCGACCACGGCGACATTTTCAAGCTGCGGAAACCGGCCGCCCTGGATCGAGAGGCCAAGGACGCCAAGCGCCGCTGCTATGCCCCGGCTGCCGTCCATGCATACATAGGCAAGCAGGGCAAAGACCACCGCCCAATGCAAGGCCAGAACTGAGCTCAAGACGTGCCGCATACGAATCCTGCTTCGCGGAGCCCGGGCCATGGTCAACCCTTCCCTACTCCAGCAAGCAGAGATTGGGCTTTGCGAAGGTCCGCCGCAATGGAAACCATTTGTTAAGGTTAACGGCTATCCACAGATAGGCAATCGTTCTGGGAGCATGGCACCGAAGCGTGCGAAGCGGTTTTCGGATCGTACTCTTTGATTTAGAGCCGGATCAGGTCACCGGCGGATAGAGCGTGTCGATGATCATGCGCGCATCATGGCGCGAATCGAGCATGCCGTAGGTGGTGCGCCACTGGCCGCCGAGCCGGGTTTCGACGAAGGCGTCGGCGATCCGCCCTGCTCCCAGCCTGCGCAGCTCCGCCGCGGCGGCCGACAGCGCGAGCTGTTCAGTGAGCAGCCGAGCCGACCCTTGGTCGGTCGCGGCGACCTGCATGGCCGCCTTCAGCACGCCGATAGTGCCGCGTCCGCCGGTGCCGAGATCGCGGTCGATGCCCGCGAGCACCTCCTCGAACAGGCCAGGCGCGCGGCCAAGCACGCGCAGCACATCGAGCGCCATGACATTGCCCGAGCCCTCCCAGATCGCGTTGACCGGCGCCTCCCGGTAGTAGCGGGCTAGCGGCGCTTCCTCGACATAGCCATTGCCGCCAAGACATTCCATCGCCTCGTAGAGCAGCGCCGGCGCGATCTTGCAGACCCAGTATTTGACCACAGGCGTCATGGCCCGGGCAAAGGCCGCCTCGCCGCGATCGCTGGCCGCCTCGTCGAAGGAGCGCGCCAGCCGGAACGACAGCGCCGTGGCCGCGGCGACGTCGAGCGCCATATCGGCGAGAACCCGCTGCATCAGCGGCTGGTCGATCAGGTTCGAGCCGAACACCTGGCGATGGCGCGTGTGGTGCACGGCCTCGGCAAGGCCCGCCCGCATCAGCGCCGACGAAGCGACCGCGCAGTCCAGCCTCGTTAGCGTCACCATGTCCATGATGGTCTTCACGCCGGCGCCCGGATCGCCGACCATCTCGCCGATGGCATTGACGAACTCCACCTCCGACGAGGCGTTCGAGCGGTTGCCGAGCTTGTCCTTCAGCCGCTGGAAGCGGAAGCCATTGCCGGAGCCGTCGCCCAGGATGCGCGGCACGAGGAAGCAGGACAGCCCCTCCGGCGCCTGACCGAGCACCAGGAAGGCATCCGACATCGGCGCCGACATGAACCATTTGTGGCCGGTGAGCCGATAAAAACCGCTGCCCGTGCGCTCCGCCCTGGTGGTGTTGGCGCGCACGTCGGTGCCGCCCTGCTTCTCGGTCATGCCCATGCCGAGCGTCAGCCCGGTCTTCTGCACCGGCGGCTTCTGCGTCTGGTCGTATTTGCGCGTCGTCACGCGCGGCGCCCATTCGCGGAAAAGCTTCGGGCTCGCCATCAGCGCCGCCAGCGAGGCGCTGGTCATGGTGATGGGGCACAGATGCCCGGTCTCGAGCTCGGCGGTCAGATAGAAGCGCGCCGCCCTTACCTGATGGCGGCGGCCGATCTCGGCATCGCCGTTCTCCCAGACGGAAGAATGCAGGCCGCCGGCAACCGAGCGGCGCATCAAGGCGTGATAAGCCGGATGGTATTCGACCAGGTCGAGGCGCCGGCCTTGGCGGTCATGCGTGCGCAATTTCGGCGTGTCGGTGTTGGCGAGGCGGGCAAGCTCCTGCGCCTCCTGCGTCATCACGAACCGGCCAAGCCCGTCGAGATCCTTGCGCACGGGATCCGAAAAACGTTCGGCAAGCTGGATGAGCAACGGATCGCCCCGCCAAGCGTTGCCGCCCGTCAACGGCGGCGGCTGGTTGATCACCTCGTCGGTCACGCGTCTTCCTTACATCCCCAGGCCGCGATCACGAATCCGAGGCCATCCGGCCTTATAGCCCAAGCGTTGCGGCACGCGCGACGAAAATACCGGGGAGAACGCCCGCAATCCAAAGCTGGCGCTTGCGGCGGGCCGGACCGCACCCTATAGCAGCGCCTTGAGATGACCGACGCTTCGTCCCTGCCGCTCTTTCCCCACCGCCATCTTCTGGGCATCCGCGATCTTTCCCCCGCCGATATAGAGCTGTTGCTCGATCGGGCGGACCAGGCCGTGGCGATCTCGCGGCAATCGGAAAAGAAGACCTCGACGCTGCGCGGCCGCACCCAGATCAACCTGTTCTACGAGGCATCGACCCGCACGCAGTCGTCCTTCGAGCTGGCCGGCAAGCGTCTCGGCGCCGACGTCATGAACATGTCGGTGGCGAGCTCCTCGGTGAAGAAGGGCGAGACGCTGATCGATACGGCGATGACGCTCAACGCCATGCGGCCCGACATCCTGATCATCCGCCACCAGTCGGCCGGCGCCGCCGCCCTGCTCGCCCAGAAGGTCGGCTGCTCGGTGGTCAATGCCGGCGACGGCGCGCACGAGCACCCGACGCAGGCGCTGCTCGACGCGCTGACCATCCGCCGCGCCAAGGGCCCGCTTTCGAAGCTGATCGTGGCGATTTGCGGCGACATCCTGCATTCGCGCGTCGCCCGCTCCAACATCATGCTGTTGAACGCGCTCGGCGCGCAGGTGCGCGTCGTGGCGCCCTCGACGCTGCTGCCTTCCGGCATTGATCGGATGGGCGTCATCGTCGCGCGCTCGATGGCCGAGGGCCTGAAGGATGCCGACGTCGTGATGATGCTGCGCCTGCAGCGCGAGCGCATGGAAGGCGCCTTCGTGCCGTCGATCCGCGAATATTTCCGCTATTTCGGCCTCGATGCCGAAAAGCTGAAAGCCGCCAAGGACGATGCGCTGGTCATGCATCCTGGTCCGATGAACCGCGGCGTCGAGATCGCCTCCGAAATCGCCGACGGGCCGCAAAGCGTCATCCAGGAACAGGTGGAGATGGGGGTCGCCGTGCGCATGGCGGTCATGGAAGCATTGCTCGACCCGCGCCGCAACCATGAGGGGCGCGGCGCATGAG
>NZ_RZSA01000212.1:0-7902 GCF_003998075.1 Mesorhizobium sp. M2A.F.Ca.ET.037.01.1.1
TCACCACGTCGTCCGCCCCGATGATTTCGCCCGAAACGACGACGCCCGTGACGTTCCCGTTGACCAGCGCCAGCCTGTCGACGGTTCCTGCGGCGATCCGCGCGCCTCGCCGTTCGGCATCGGCCAGCAGCGCCTTCGTGGTCGCCACAGGCTCGGCCACGCCCTCCTCGGCAACGCGAAGGGCAAAATCGGGAAGCTCGGCGAGGTTGGGCTCGATTTGCCCCGCCCGCCTAGCGTCGACGCGCTCGATGCCATAACCCCATGACGAGTGTTCGGCCGCATAGGCTTCGAGCCTGTCCGGCGGCAGGTCGAAGCAAAGGCCGCCGCACCAGACGAGCGGCAACCTGGGCAAATCGCTCGCCATACGCTTCCATTCGGCCATGGCGCGGATGCGCAGCTGGAAATAGATCTCGGGATTGCCCCAGCTTGCATTGATCCAGGCAAAGGAATTGGGGGTCGCGACACCGCCAGCGCCACTCTCGGAAACCACCGTCACCCGCGCGCCGGCTTTCGTCAGGTGCCAGGCGATAGAAGCGCCGATGATTCCGGCGCCGATCACGATGACTTGCTTTGGACTGCTCATGCTGGGCCTCGGGGAGAATTTTCCCCGTCATGCCACCGCGCCGTCCTGACCTCAAGCAAAGAAGCAGCTACGCGCTGTCCGCTATTGCCTTCTGGCCCCCGGCGAGCAGGCTCGCCAGCTCTTCACAGCGCCGCATGAGACGTGACGAATCGACCTTCTTCGCGACCGCCAGCGCCGTGCCGAGCTCCAACTCCGCGCCAGTACGATCGCCGAGTTGGATGAGAAGCGCCGCGAGCGAAAGCCTGGCGTCCGCGCAATTGGTCGGCGAACCGATCTCGGCCCAGCGCGAGCATGCGGTCTGCAGCTCCCGCACCGCTTCGGTGAAGCGATTTTCCCGCATCGACAGTTCCGCCTTGGCCTCGGCGGTCAATGCCCGGATCGAGGCCATCGGCCAGCGCTGCGGTTCGCTTTCCAGTTCGGCGATCACCGCTTTCGCGCGCTCCAGCCGATCGGTCCGCGCCGCTGCCTTGGCAAGCGTGGCGAGAACCATGCCCCGACGCTGCAGCATCGGCCAGCCGTTCCCGACAAGCGACCGCTCAAGGGCGCTGAATGCGGCTTCCGCCTGGCCGAGCTCCATCTGCAGCAGCGCAAAGCCTGGCTGCGGATCCCAGCCAGCGGCATGGGACGCGCGATAGGCTGCATCCGCCTCGACGAAATCGCCTGCGGCGAGATGAATGTCGCCCAGCACACGTAAGGCATCGCCTTTCGCCCAGGGCGCATCGAGCGTAAGCTGATCGAGCGCCGCGCGCACCAGAGCCTCAGCCTCCCTCAGCGTGCCATGGACGCCGAGCACCTCGGCCCGATGCAGCCGACACGAGCCCGTAAGTTCCTCCAGCCCATGCCCTCTGCACCAGCCCTCGTAGCTGAGGCTCCATTGGTTGGCTCGCGCCCAGTCGCCGAAATTGCGGCAGGCCCAAAGGATGTTGCAGTAGAGGATGCCGCCGACGATCGGGTCGACATCGCTGGAGAGGCCGAGCGCGGCGGCAAAATCCTGGTCCTCCTGACCGGCTTTTGTTTCCCCAAGGCAAAGCTTGAAAAAGCCGCGATAGATAAGGCCGAGCGATTCCACGACTGGGTCTTCGAGATTTTTGCCGACCTCGAAAGCTTGCTCGGCAAGAGCGAGCGCATGCTCCGGCTCGGCCTCCGCGCCCTTGATGCGCGCGCCCATCCAGCACCAGAGGCCATGTTCCCTGCTCTCGGTTGCTTTGTCGATCAGCTGCGCGGCACGCTTGTGCCAGCCCTTGGCCGCAGCAAGCTCTCCTCTCTCGAGATGGATCATGGCAAGGGTGATTGCCGGGGAAGCCGCCCGCAGGCGTTCGCCGGCCATGCCGTATTCCGTTGCCGCGCGCGTCAGGAGCGGGATCGCTTCTGAGGGCCGCCCCATGCATTCCAGCGCCAGCGCCCATTCTTCGAGGTCGGCCGTCAGCAACTCGTCGGCGGCATCTGCTTCCCTGAAAGCGGCCGCGGCCTCGTGCCATTTTCGCGCCGCGACGGCCGCGCGTGCGGCCAGGATTTGCGTACCTGGGCTGGAACGCCTGCTGCCCGTATCGGCCGGCGCCGGCCCCTTTTCCGAAGCGGCTGCCTGGTCGAGGCAAATACGGTAGCCGAAGCGGGGCAGGTTGCGCAGCGCCGTCTCCATGCCGCCTTGGCGCAGAACGCTTCGGGCTAGGCTCGCGACACGCTGCAGCGAAGCCTCGGTCACCGTCACGCCCGGCCAGAGCGTTTCAAGCAACTCGTCCTTGCTCAAGGCGCGGTCCTGGTGGCGCAGCAGGATGGCGAGGAAATCGAAGACGAGGGGCTGCACCTCGATCTCGTTTCCGGCGAGACGAATGGCGCGGGAGCTCTCGTTAAGCTCGAAGTCGCCGAAGCAATGAATTCCCATCGGCAGCAATCCCGGTAACGGCAATAGGCAAAGGATCAGAACAAGATAAGGACGGCGTAAGGACTGTCGGCCGCCGGTTCCGTAATTCTCCGTCTGCCTGGCGGGCCAAGCGAGAGTTTACCTCAGCTGCCCCAGGGATGTCACCGGCACCGATTTGGTCGAGTGCCCGGCGGCATTTGAACCTCAGATGAAGGAGTTTGTGACATGCAGAAATACATCATCGAGCGCGAGATCCCGAAGGTCGGCACCTTCGAGCGCGAGCAGCTTCGCGATGCGTCCAAGGCCTCGAACGCAGTCCTTGCCGAGCTCGGCCCGGACATCCAGTGGGTGGAATCCTTCGTGGCGGACGACAAGACTTTCTGCGTCTACCTCGCCAAGGACGAAGCGATCATCCAGCGCCACGCCAAGATGAGCGGCTTCCCGGCGACCAAGATCACCCAGATCAAGCGCCTGTTCGATCCGACGACGGCCTACGCCGCCGCCTGATGGGAGGGGATCGATCGTGAAGCGCTTTACGGAAATCGTCCTTGCTGTCGGCGTCTCGGCGCTGCTTTGCGGCGCCGCGGTCGCCCATGACATGCCCGATCCGGTGCTCAACCGGTCTCGGGACATGGCGGCCAAGTACCTCGACATCAAGGTCGCCAAGGCGGACGGCTACCAGCAGCTGTTCGAATGCACGACGCATGACGAGCACGGCACGATGGGGGTCCATTTCATCCATCCTGGCCGCGCAGGCGACGGCAGGCTGGTGCTCGGCGAACCCGACGTGCTGACCTACGAGCCGGAAGCCGATGGCTCGATGCAGCTTGTCGGCATGGAATACATCGTCTTCGAGAAGGACTGGAAGGGCAAGGGCGTTCCTGAATTCCTCGGCCGCACGCTGCAGCGCAAGACGACGGTGGGTATTCACCCGGTGGATCCCTACTACGAGCTCCATGTCTGGCACTGGCGGCACAACCCGGCCGGCATGTTCGCCGACTGGAACCCGTATGTGAGCTGCGAACACGATCGGTCCTGACGACCCGTCGGCACAGCCTCCGGGAGGGCCGTGGACGGCCCTCCCGCTTTCATCATTCAACCGCAAGGGAGATACGACCATGTCCATCCTTGGGCAGGAATTGATCACCGACCGGACGGTTCTCAGGCGCCTCTTTGCCGCAGCCGTCGAAACCTGCCACTCCGGCATAGTGCTCGTGGCGCGCATCGTGCGCATTCGCAGGGACCGGGCCAGGCTGGACGAGCTGCCGGATTATCTGCTGCGCGACATCGGCGTCGGTCGCTCGGAGATACGATCGATCACCAGGTTCGGCCGCAGGGAGCATGGCGAGGCCTGACTATGTGCAGGGCCCTGCCGTGGCGGCGAACGCGCCCCCTGCGAACCGATCCGCCCGAAACTGTCGACAGGCCGGCCATGCGCTGCTAGAAGCCCGCGCCACAGACAGGATTCCAAAAAATTGGCAGAAGACATCGAACAGGCGGTATCGCGCCGCCGCACTTTCGCGATCATCGCCCACCCTGACGCCGGCAAGACCACGCTCACCGAAAAGCTGCTGCTGTTCGGCGGCGCCATCCAGCTTGCCGGCGAGGTCAAGGCCAAGAAGGACCGCATCCAGACGCGGTCCGACTGGATGAAGATCGAGCGCGAGCGCGGCATCTCGGTCGTCACCTCGGTGATGACCTTCGAATATGACGACAACGTCTTCAACCTGCTCGACACGCCCGGCCACGAGGATTTCGCCGACGACACCTACCGCACGCTGTCTGCGGTCGACTCCGCCGTCATGGTCATCGACGCCGCCAAGGGCATCGAGCCGCGCACGCTGAAACTGTTCGAGGTTTGCCGGCTGCGCGACATCCCGATCATCACCTTCGTCAACAAGATGGACCGCGAGAGCCGCGATCCGTTCGAGATTTTGGATGAGATCGAGCAGAAGCTGGCGCTCGACACCGCGCCCGTCACCTGGCCGATCGGCCGCGGCAAGACCTTCTCGGGCACCTATCATCTGGCGCAGAACGCGGTGCGCAGGAGCGACGACGAGAAGGAACGCACGCCCGTCAACGGTCCGGATTCCAACCGCGTCGCCGGGCTTTTGCCGGAGAACGAGCGCAACGACTTCATCGAGGAACTGGAGTTGGCGCGCGAGGCCTGCCGGCCGCTCGATATCGACGCTTTCCGCGAAGGTCATCTGACGCCCGTCTATTTCGGCTCGGCGCTGCGCAATTATGGCGTGCGCGACCTGATCGAGGCGCTCGGCGCCTATGGCCCGCCGCCGCGCGCTCAGGAGGCCGATGAGCGTACGGTCGAGGCGACGGAGGACAAGATGACGTCCTTCGTCTTCAAGATCCAGGCCAACATGGATCCAAACCACCGCGACCGCATCGCTTTCGTCCGCGTCTGCTCCGGCAAGCTGGAGCGCGGCATGAAGGCCAAGCTGGTGCGCACCGGCAAGCCGATGAGCCTGTCCGCGCCGCAATTCTTCTTCGCCCGCACCCGCGTCACCGCCGACGAGGCCTTTGCCGGCGACGTCGTCGGCATCCCCAACCACGGCACGCTGCGCATCGGCGATACGCTGACCGAGGGCGAGGAGATCCTGTTCCGCGGCGTGCCGAACTTCGCCCCGGAAATCCTGCGCCGCGTGCGCCTCGGCGACGCCATGAAGGCCAAGAAGCTGAAGGAAGCGCTGCACCAGATGGCCGAGGAGGGCGTGGTGCAGCTCTTCTCGCCGGAGGACGGTTCGCCGGCCATCGTCGGCGTCGTCGGCGCCCTGCAGCTTGACGTGCTGAAGGAACGGCTGAACATCGAATACACGCTGCCGGTGGATTTCGAGATGTCGCGCTTCTCGGTCTGCCGCTGGATCGCGGCCGACGACAAGGCGGAGGTGCAGCGTTTCATCGAATCGCATCGCGGCGACATCGCCCGCGACCTCGACAACGATCCGGTGTTTCTGGCCCAGCACGCCTTCTCGCTGAACTATGAGGCCGAGCGCTGGAAGGCGATCCGCTTCACCGCCGTCAAGGACTACCAGGTCCGCGATAAGGCGGCGTGAGCGCTGCCTTGCCTTCTCCCACAAGGGGAGAAGGGAAAGTCGCGCTCACCCCTTCGCCGCTTCCTCGATCTTGGCGATATCGATCTTGCCCATCTGCATCATCGCCGACATCACGCGCCCGGCCTTCGCTCTGTCCGGATCCAGAAGCAGTTTCGGCAACTGCTCCGGCACGACCTGCCAGGAGACGCCGAATTTGTCTTTCAGCCAGCTGCACTGGCCGGGCTCGCCGCCCTCGGTGAGCTTCTCCCAGAAATAGTCGACCTCTTCCTGCGTCTTGCAGTCGATCGACTGCGACATTGCCTCGTTGAACTTGAAGTAGGGACCGCCATTGAGCGCCTGGAACGGCACGCCATCGAGCTCGAACGTGGTCATCAGTACCTTGCCCTCATCGGGGTGACCCTCGGGCCAGCGCAAAACGCTCAGCACTTTCGAGTTCCTGAAGATGGATATGTAGTGGTTCATCGCCTCCTCGGCCTGGCCGTCGAACCACAGGCAGGTGGTGATCTTTTGCATGTCGTGCTCCTCGGACTTATGTTGCTTACATCGTCAACGGCGGGTCGGCGATTTGTGCCGTTCATACCGTCTGCCTCAAGGACGGATCGATATGGCGCGATCCGACAGCGATTTCAGATTTTCCTGAAGAATCCTGGCGCAGCGCAAAATTGTGGCAAGGCCGGATCATGGTCGCTATAACCGCTGCCGACCAAAATTTGAGCGCCGCCCGCCGCGCATCGGCGTGGCCAGCCAGCAAGGACAATGCAATGCCTGCCTATCGTTCCCGTACCACCACCCATGGCCGCAACATGGCCGGCGCCCGCGGCCTGTGGCGCGCCACCGGCATGAAGGACAGTGATTTCGGCAAACCGATCATCGCGGTGGTCAATTCCTTCACTCAGTTCGTGCCCGGCCACGTGCACCTGAAGGATCTCGGCCAGCTGGTCGCGCGCGAGATAGAGAAGGCAGGCGGCGTCGCCAAGGAGTTCAACACCATCGCCGTCGACGACGGCATCGCCATGGGCCATGACGGCATGCTCTATTCGCTGCCGTCGCGCGAGCTGATCGCCGATTCCGTCGAATACATGGTCAACGCGCATTGCGCCGACGCCATGGTCTGCATCTCCAATTGCGACAAGATCACCCCCGGCATGCTGATGGCCTCGCTACGCCTCAACATCCCGACCGTCTTTGTCTCCGGCGGCCCGATGGAGGCCGGCAAGGTGGTGTTGGCCGGCAAGGCGCAGGCGCTCGACCTTGTCGACGCCATGGTCGCTGCCGCCGACGACAAGATATCCGACGAGGACGTCAAGGTCATCGAGCGCTCGGCCTGCCCGACCTGCGGCTCGTGCTCGGGCATGTTCACCGCCAATTCGATGAACTGCCTGACCGAGGCGCTAGGCCTGTCGCTGCCGGGAAATGGCTCCACCTTGGCCACCCATGCCGATCGCAAGCGCCTATTCGTCGAGGCCGGCCATCTCGTCGTCGATCTCGCCCAGCGCTATTACGAGCAGGACGATGAAAGCGCGCTGCCGCGCAGCATCGCCTCCAAGGGCGCTTTCGAGAACGCCATGGCGCTCGACATCGCCATGGGCGGCTCGACGAACACGGTGCTCCACATCCTCGCCGCCGCGCATGAGGGCGAGGTCGACTTCACCATGGAAGACATCGACCGGCTGTCGCGGAAAGTGCCGGTGCTCTGCAAGGTGGCGCCGGCCAAGTCCGACGTGCATATGGAGGACGTCCACCGCGCCGGCGGCATCATGGCGATCCTCGGCCAGCTCGACCAGGCGGGCCTGATCAACCGCGACCTGCCGACGGTGCACACCGCTACGCTCGGCGAGGCGCTCGACCATTGGGACATCGCCCGCACTTCGGCCGAGAATGTCCGCGACTTCTTCCGCGCCGCCCCCGGCGGCGTGCCGACCCAGGTCGCCTTCAGCCAGGACCGCCGCTGGGACGAGCTCGACCTCGACCGGGAGAAGGGCGTGATCCGCTCGGCCAAGACGCCGTTCTCGAAGGATGGCGGCCTTGCTGTGCTGAAGGGAAATCTGGCGCTCGACGGCTGCATCGTGAAGACCGCCGGCGTCGACGAGTCGATCCTGAAATTTACCGGCCCGGCCCGCGTCTTCGAAAGCCAGGATGCGTCCGTCAAGGCGATCCTAGGCAACGAGATCAAGGCCGGCGACATCGTCGTCATCCGCTATGAGGGGCCGCGCGGCGGTCCAGGCATGCAGGAGATGCTCTACCCGACCAGCTACCTGAAGTCGAAAGGCCTCGGCAAAGCCTGCGCATTGATCACCGACGGCCGCTTCTCCGGCGGCACGTCGGGCCTGTCGATCGGCCACGTCTCGCCGGAAGCCGCCGAGGGCGGCGCGATCGGCCTGGTCCAGGAA
>NZ_RZSA01000213.1:0-7881 GCF_003998075.1 Mesorhizobium sp. M2A.F.Ca.ET.037.01.1.1
CCTTCTCGCAGGCCTGGGTGGTGATGGAGGCGGAGGCCTCGGCGCCGACCTCGATCGTCCAGCCGAGGCGGTCGCCGCCGGTCATTCCGCCGGCCGTGTTGATGAGCACCGCCTCGAGCGGATCGCCCTGCACCGCCGGCAGGCGGATCTTGGCCGATCCGTCCTGGTAGAGCCGCTGCAGGCGCGTCCGACCATCGCTCTTGCCGCAGAAAAGCCTGGCTCGCCCGGCAACACGTTGCGCGGCAGGCAAAGGAGCGCCGGCCAAAGGCAAGGCGGGTGTCAGGGCGTTGTCGATCGTGTCCACGTTTCCAGGTTAAGCACTCCGGCGGCTTTGTCGATATATCGCTTGTTGCTTGACATCGTTTTGGTTTCTATAGAGGGAAGCCACCCTGGAGCGGTCGCGCGGTGTCTGGCGAGGTAAGGGCAACGGCGTTGTTGGATCCGGGGACCAAAAAAGGGCGCTGATCAGTTGGCGTCGGGAAAACGACAGGGAAGGAACCGAATGGCTGACCAGCTGACGACCGAGATCATCGAAAAGATCAAAGCGCATGCCGACACCGGCGGTGAGGAAATCACCGCCAGCACCGATCTCGGAACGCTCGGCATCCATTCGCTGGAATTGACCGAGATCATCTTCGATCTCGAGGAGAAGTACGGCATCGAGATCGAGATGAACACGGTCGATGCCTGGAGCAACCTGAAGAACGTCGGCGACATGGTCGAGGCGGTTCGCGAACTGATCGCGAAAAAAGCCTGACTGCATGCAAAAACGCATCGTCATCACCGGTATTGGCGGGATTTGCGGGCTTGGCAACGATGTGCCGGCCATGTGGGACGCCATGCGCGCCGGCCGCTCGGCGATCGGCCCGATCGACAATCCGTCGCTGCATGACCTCAAGGTCAAGACCGGCTGCGAAATCAAGGAACTGCCCGAACATGGCATCGACCGCAAGCAGGTCGTCTCGATGGACCGTTTCAGCCTGCTGGCGGTGATCGCCGCGCGCGAGGCCATGCGGCAGTCCGGACTGACGGCACATGCCGACAACACCTACCGGATGGGCGCGATCGTCGGCATCGGCGTCGCGGGCTTCGAGACCATCGAGGAGAATTACCGCGCGATCCTGCTCGAGGGGCGCAACCGCGCCGCCATCTTCACCGTGCCGAAAGTGATGCCGGGCGCGGCCGCCGGGCAGGTGAGCATGGCGCTCGGGCTGCGCGGCCCTGTGTTCGGCGCCACCTCGGCCTGCTCATCGGCCAACCATGCAATTTCCACGGCGGTCGACCAGATCAGGCTCGGCCGCGCCGACGTGATGGTTGCCGGCGGCACCGAAGCGCCGCTGGTGTGGGGCGTGCTCAAGGGCTGGGAGGCGCTCAGGGTGCTTTCGCCCGACACGTGCCGGCCATTCTCGGCCGACCGCGCGGGCCTCGTGCTTGGCGAAGGCGCCGGCATGGCGGTGCTGGAAAGCTACGATCACGCGATGGCGCGCGGCGCCACCATCCTGGCCGAGATCGCCGGCGTCGGGCTTTCCGCCGATGCCTCCGACATCGTCGCGCCGACCGTCGAGGGACCGGAAGCGGCGATGCGTTTCTGCCTGGCGGATGCCGGGCTCAATCCGGAAGACGTCGACTACCTCAACGCGCATGGCACCGGCACCAAGGCCAATGACCAGATCGAGACCGCCGCGATCAAGCGCGTCTTCGGCAACCACGCCCCTTCGCTCTCCGTGTCCTCGACCAAGTCGATGCATGCGCATTGCCTCGGCGCTTCCGGCGGGCTGGAGATGATCGCTTGCGTGATGGCGATCCGCGACGGCATCGTGCCGCCGACCGCCAATTATCGCGAGCCCGACCCGGAATGCGACCTCGACGTAACGCCCAACACGGCGCGCGAGCGCAAGATACGCGCCGCGCTCAGCAACAGTTTCGCCTTTGGCGGAACCAATGCGGTGCTGGCCTTCAAGGCGGTCTGATCACAATCCCGGTTGACTGTATGTGCATCGGCCGCCGGTGGCCGGTGTATTGATCCCGGCCGGCCGGGGACCTAACTCTTCCTCACCCCGCCGTATTGTTTGCCACCCATTGTGAGCGCCGCCCGGCGCCAGCCCTATCCGGAGTTTCCGATGACCGACCTGTCCGCCTTTCCGATAGCCAAGCGCTGGCCGGCCAAGCAGCCCGAGCGCCTGCAGCTCTATTCGGCCACGACGCCCAACGGCGTGAAGGTCTCGATCGCGCTGGAGGAAATCGGCCTGCCCTATGAGCCGCATTATGTCGATATCGGCAAGAACGAGAGCTGGACGCCGGAATTCCTGTCGCTCAACCCGAACGGCAAGATACCGGCCATCATCGACCCGGACGGCCCGGGCGGCAAGCCGATCGGCCTGTTCGAGTCCGGCGCCATCCTGCTCTATCTGGCCGACAAGACCGGCAAGCTCATTCCCGCCGATCCGGCACGGCGCTACGAGACGATCCAGTGGGTGTTCTTCCAGATGGCGGCGATCGGCCCGATCTTCGGGCAGGTCGGCTTCTTCCACAAATTCGCCGGGCGCGAGATCGCCGACAAGCGGCCGCTCGAACGCTACCGCGACGAATCGCGGCGGCTGATCGGAGTGCTTGAAACGCGGCTGAAGGGCCGCAAGTGGATCATGGATGACGACTACACGATCGCCGATGTGTCGATGCTGGGCTGGGTGCGCAACCTGATCGGCTTCTACGAAGCGCGCGAGCTGGTCGGTTTCGATGATTTCCCGACCGTCGCCGAATGGCTGGAGCGCGGCCTGGCGCGGCCGGCGGTGAAAAGGGGCCTCACCATTCCGGCGAAGGGCTGAAGACGGTTCAGGTAAAGTCGTGCGGCACAAGAGTCCTGCGGGCGCGCCCATGCCGGGCTGGTTTCGACGCTCGGCGCTTTGGCTGAAGGTAGCGGTGGGCTAAGCGGGCGCGGCTAGCGCCCACGTTGGAGATTAGCCGAAACCCCCAGGACGTCGTCATACTCGGGCTTGACCCGAGTATCCATGCCGTGGCCGCTGCCGTAGAGTGCAACGGTGCAGAATTCTGTAACTGCAGCAACGCTTTAGCGTCACGGCATGGATTCCAGGGTCTGCGCGCGTCGCTTCGCTCCTTGCTCCGCCCTGGAATGACGACCGAGCTGTCTTGACCGCCAATCGCGAAGGTCCGGCTCGGCGACTTCGCCGTCCGGAATCGCGCAAAAAGGGCTATTTCGTCTTGGCCTTGGCACCACTGCGGCCGAGCATAGAGGCCGCAAGCCGCGCAGTCGCGACGACTGCTCCTGTGGCGACGCTTGCCACGGCGCGGATCGGACCCGCTTTCTTTGCCGCCGACTTGGGATGTTTCGCGCTCTTAGCCTCGACTTTATGGGCCGCAACCTTACGGGCCGCGGCTTTGTGGGTCACGCCTGGCGTCACTTTCTTCGGGGCCGCCTTGCCGAAAGCCGGCTTGGCGTCTTTCGATCGCTCGGCGATCGCCGGGCCGGCGCCCGCCTTGGCCTGCGTCGTCCTGGATTGGGTGGCCCTGGTTTTTTTGGCCACGGGCTTTCTGCTGTTGGTTGCCATCTGACAGTTCCTGCTCGCTTCTTTTCGCAATTCCGGACGGAAAGCGGTTGTCCGCTCCCCTGGAATTGCTCCGGCGCCGGACAATTCGGGATAGGCTGATAACGGCGTGAAAACCTTAAAGTTCCCGTCCGAAAATATCGAAAATTGAGCAGGTTAACCAATCACCAGCATCATTGATCAATGACCCGTCATTGACCGATGACCATGTCGGCCGGCCGGCGCCGCGCCAGCACGCGCTCGATGTTGGGCATGTCGTTGGAGGCGATCCAGGCGCGGGCGTCCTCATCCGACTTGCCATGCTCGCGCCAGCGCTCCATCAGCCGGCGCTCGAGCTCATTGCGCGGCACGTCGACGAAGATGGTGAAATCGAACAATGGCGCCAGCCGCGTCCACGGCTCCTCGTCGAGCAGCAGGTAATTGCCCTCGACCAGGATGAACTTGGTGTCGGCGGAAACGATCTCGGCCGCCGCGCGCGACAGTTCGATGCTGCGGTCGAACACCGGAATGGCGATGTCGGGTTCGCCGGAGCGGATGCGCTTCAACAGCGTCTCGAAGCCGGCGAAGTCGAAGGTTTCCGGCGCGCCCTTGCGCGGACGCAGGCCGCGGCGGTTGAGGATGATGTCGTCATAGTGGAAGCCGTCCATCGGCACGACCTCGGATGTGCCTTCGGGCAGAAGCTCATGCAGGTTCGCCGACAGTGTCGACTTGCCGGAGCCCGGCGGACCGGCAATGGCGACGACGAAGCGCTTGGCCTTGCCGGCGCGCTTGAAGATGGCGGCAGTGATATGGGCGATCTCGGACATCGGCGCCTCTTCGGTAAGGGTGCGGCCGGCATTTTGGCGGGTGTCGGTGGAAATTTCAAACCTGCTCTTGGTGACTGAGGCTCGACCGCTTGTTCGGCAGCCTCCCGCTTTCGAAATTGGCCGGAACGCCTGCCCCCTTCGTCATCCACGGGCTCCGCCCTGGAATGACGAACTCCCAGGCGCCCCCGCCTGAACCCCTACGCCGGAGCTGAACGCCCGATGCGCAGGAAGCCGCTGTCGAACGGCGCCTCCTTCACCGCGCCGTTCGGCGCAAGAACGCGCAAACGATCGGCCACTGCCTCAATCTCGGCCGGCGCCTCGGCCTCGGCGGACGGAACCGCGCCGATGACATGGCGAAACGACACCGACCGCCCTTCAGCCAGCGCGAAGGCCGTGGCCATGCCTTCATGCTTCAGCCAATTGTCGCCGAGCGAGGCGGCATGGCCGATCGCGCTGCGGCCGTCCTCGATGCCGAGCACGCCGAGATGGCGGCCGCTCCAGGGCGCGTAGTCGCGGCCGCCATTCGAGAACCACAGCATCGTCACCGGCAGTTCGGCCGGGTTCTTCAGCACCAGAACCAGGTCCTTCTCCGCGCGCCGCGCGATCGCCGTCCAGCCCGGGCCGCCGTGATCCGCCTCGACCAGCGTGACGAAATCCTCGCGCCTGTCTTCCATGCGGTAGTCGGTGAGGTCGGTGGTGCCGCCGGCGGCGAGCGGAAACTGCGTGAGGTCGGCGGCGCGGGCCGGATAGGCAAGCATGAAGCGGCCGCGCGCCGGGTCGGGCTCCAGCGGCGTTGGGGGCGTGACAGCGACGCGCTTGGGCGAGAAGGCGAGCCGGCCGCCGCCTTGCATGACCGTCATCGGATGATGGGCGACGGAGATGGCGCCGGAGCCGCCGGAGAAGACGTGCTCCTGGTAAAGGAAAGGATGGTCGTCGCGCAGGGTAAAAACCTTGTCGACGGCGGCGCCCATCACCTTGCGGCGCAGCCGGAACACGGCCCGCCAGCCGCCGGCAATGGCGCCCTTTTCGACGACGTCCCATTCGCTGTTGGCCGGCCAGCCATGCAGGGGTGCCGCCTCGACGTCGCTGGCGGAGAAGGGTGAGCAGAGGAAATCGCCGGAGAGGCGCACCGTGCCTTCCGGGAGGTTCGCGGGCAATGTCTCGCGCGGCGCGCCGACCCAGGGCGCGCGATGCAGCGGCTTCAGAACGCGGCCATCGGCCTCGATGTCCATGGCGGCGATATGGCCGACGGCGAGATCGAGCGAGACGGAGATGCCTTTTGCGCCGATCGTGACCGTGTTCATGAATGCCTCCCGCGAATCTTTTCTCGCGGGGAGCAAAGCCCGTCGAATGCCTCCCGTGCAAGCAGCGCGATCGGCATTTTGCATCAGTTCCTCACCCTCCCCCTTACGGGGAGGCTCGGCGAGCGGTCGGAGCAAAGCGGAGACCGGTCGACGGGGAGGGGTCTGACAAAAAGAGTCCTTTCGACCCCCATCCCGATCCTCTGCGCGGATCGACCCTCCCCACAAGGGGGAGGGTGGAGCCCTACTGCCTTTTATACTCCCGCACCGGCGACTTCGTGCCATCCGTATAGGTCACCTGAACCGCCATCGATTTCACGTCGTCCTTGACCTTGAAATAGGGCTGGTAGTCGGAGGGAATGGCATAGGGGTCCTTTGCGTCGCAGGGCGGCATCTTGATCTCCTTGTCGAGCGCGCTGCCGTTGAGGCTGTAATGCACCTCCTTGATGGCGCAGCGGTAGGAGAGCATCTGGGTGAAATAGACCAGGCCACGATTGCCGCCGGAATCGAAAGCGATCCACGACGTCCAGAACTGGTCGAGGATCTGCTTGTTCTCCTGCTGGAGCGCGCCGTCGGGGTCGAAGCGGATGTCGAACGGGCCGGTCTCGCGGCCGCGGATGTCGAGATATTTTATGGCGATGGTGGTGGCGGCAGTGCTGTCCGGCAACTCGAAGCTCGGATTGGGCATCGGCTTGCCGGTGCGCTGGTCGTTCATCGCCATCAGGCCGGTGTCGGTGAACGGGCCGGAATCGCCAAGGCGCCAGGAGATCGCCGTCGCCGGCTCGGGCAGCGAGATCGTCATCGACCAGCCGGCGTTGGAGCGCATCGGCGTCAGCGTCGGCACGAAGCGCGACGGGTCGAGCACGTCGCCCAACGCCGTCAGCCGGCTGCGGCTGCGGTCGAGCCAGTCGGCCAGTTGTGTCTGGTCGACGAAATATTTCAGCAGGCCGCCGTCCTTCTCGTAGGCGACGAATTTGCTCAGCGCCTGCGCCTCGCTGCGCTTGTCGGCCAGCGTCTGGCTGCCGAGGCGATCCTCGGAAAACTCCTGCGCCAGGAGAAAATAAGCCGGCGCATAATCGGGGTTGGCCGCGATGAAGGCGTTGAGCTTGTCGAGCCGCTGCGCGTCGTCGAACTGCAACAGATGCACGAGCTTGATCGAGGGCGCCTTGGCTTTCTCCGTCAGCGTGCCGAACACTTCGCGGGCGCCGGCCTTGCCGTCCTGGACCCTGAGCAGCGTGGCAAAGCGCGTATAGGGGTCGATGGCGTCAACGTCGAAGCCGGCAAAGGCGAGATAGGAGCGGCGGGCGTTGAGCATGTCGCCTGCGAGCTCATAGACGCGGGCATTGTGGTAGAATTCGTCGGGACGCTTCGGATCGGCGATCGCGCCGCCCTGGGCCGAGAGCCGGGCGAAGCCCTTGGCGATCGTGTCGATCGAAGCGGCGATCTGCTCGGTCGTCGCCTGCAGCTTTTCCGCCTGCGCCTGCTGCTGTTGCTGGCCGGCGGCCAAGGTGTCGGTCGTCTGCTTGACCGCCTCGACAGTCTTCTGCGTCTCGGCGCCTTGCGCCGACTGCTGCTGTTGGGCGGAAGCGATCTGCTCAGTCTTCTGCGCCACCGTATCCGTGGTCTGCTTGACCGCCTCGACGGTCTTCTGCGTCTCGGCACCCTGCGCGGTCTGCTGTTGCTGGGTGGAAGCGATCTGCTCGGTGGTCTTGGCGACCGTGTCGGTCGACTTCATGACCTCCTCGACCGTTTTCTGCGTCTCGGTGACCGTCTGCTCGATCTTCGCCACCTTCTGCGAGACGATGCCCAGCGATTGCTGCAGCTCGGCGACGGCCGGCACAAGGTTGGCGATCACGCCGTTCTGCGAATTCGTTTCCTGCTGGATGCCGTAGACGCCGCCGGCGATCGCCGCCGCACTGGTGGCGAAGATCAGCGCCGGCATCGCCTTGGCGGCCAGCACCAGGCGCAGCACCATGGCGACGGCGATGATGATGGCCGCGACGGCCGCGACCAGGGCAATGTAGGCGGCAAAGGGCCCGAGCGGGTTGAGCACATCGCCGACTGCGCCGCTGATAAAGGCGAAGCTCGCCGCCCATTTGCCGGTGCGGCTGAGCGATGCCCTGAGCAACGAGGTCGTACCCGTGGCGATTTCCGACATGCCGATCCCCCCAAATCCAAGCCGCGACATACTAGCGGAAAGGAGGTGGGGAT
>NZ_RZSA01000214.1:0-7853 GCF_003998075.1 Mesorhizobium sp. M2A.F.Ca.ET.037.01.1.1
ATGTCGGCATGGTTCTCGGACAGCGCCACGATTGCGCCGGCGCCGGCGGTGTTGCCGAGCCGCTCCAGCACCATGGGCGCGCGGTCATGGTCGACGTCATGGCCGAAGGACAATTTCAGGATCATCGCATTCATGCGCGCATTGGCCTGGTGCAGCCAGAAGCGGCGGATGCCCCCCGGTGTCAGCCCGTGCTCGGCCAGGAATTCGACGATGAACTTCTGCCCGGCAACCGTGACTTCCTTGAACACCTTGTTGCCGACTTGCTTGATGAGATTGCCTTCCAGGTTGATCATGTAGGGATCCTCCTGGGCAGTGCGCGTGTAATAGCCGAGATTGGTGCGGATGTTGTTCGACATCTGCGTCCAGGTGCGTGTGTCGAGCACCTCGAAACGCCCCGGCCGCTTCTCGCCTTGCGCCAGTCCCTCGACGACCATGGCGACCGAGGCGTCGCCGAAGATGAAATGCGTCTGCCGATCGCGGAAGTTGAGATGGCCGGTGATGATTTCCGGCGTCGACACCAGGACACGTTTGTGCGCCCCTGCCCTCACCAGGTTGACGGCGACATGCAGCGCGGCTGCCGCCGAAGAGCAGCCCAGCCCCATGTCGAAGCCGGCCCCCTTAGTGCCCAGCGCCTCCTGCATCTCGATGGCGATGGCCGGATAGGGCCGCTGATGGTGCGAGGCCGAGCAGATCACCAGGTCGATGTCTGACCCATCGACGCCTGCATGGGCAAGCGCCTTCCTGGCCGAGGCGATGCCGAACTCCGCCTCCAATGACAGCGCGTCGTCCGGCCGCGCCGGAATGCGCGGCGACATGCGAGTCGGATCGAGGATTCCCTCGCGCTCGATAACATGACGGCTCTTGACCCCCGAGGCATGCACGATGAAATCGCTGTCCGATTTCTGTAAAAGCGGCTCGCCGGTGTCGGCGCGCCGCGCATTCTCGGTGTCGACCCAACTGTTGAAGCTTGCGACCAGCTCCTCATTGGTTATGACGGGTTCAGGGATTTCGGCGCCGATGCCGCTGATGATGACGCGATGCATGTCCAATCCGTCCGAGGGGAGGCAAGTGGTGCCGAGGCGAGGCGCTACACTTGTCGCATTTGCCCGGTTTATTCCAGCTTAATTCGACAACCATCGCTGGCATTCAGGTGGTGGATGCTCAAGCGCGTTTGGCGACGATGAAGATACGCGGGAAGCGCAACAGCACCTTGCCGTTCGCGGTTTTCGGATAGGCCTTGGCGATCTTGGCGGTATAGCTGTCGAGGAACACTTTCTTCTGATCCGGATCGAGCGGATCGAGGAAGGGCTTCAGCCCCGTCGACTTGACCCATTCGACGATCGCTTCGGCGTCGGCCAGCGGATGGTTGTAGATCGTGTGCCAGATGTCGAGCCGGTCGGCGAGCGGCGACAACAGATCGTAGTAGAAGGACACCGGCGGCAGAGGTCCGCGCGCGGCGCCCTTGAGCCTGGCCGCAAACGGCACTTCCGCCGCGGTCTCGCGCATCAGCTGGTGCGAGGGCTCGCCGAGATTGTCCGGCATCTGCACGGCCAGGGCGCCGCCCGGCGCCAGAAGTCCAATCAGCCGCTGGAACACCGCCGGGTGCTCCGGCAGCCACTGGAAGACGGCATTGGCGAAGATCACGTCGACGGGATGCTCGGGCTGCCATTTGGCGGCGTCCGCCAGCTCGAAATTGACATTGGGCAGCCGCGCCCTCGCCTTTTCGAGCATATCGGGCGAGGTGTCAAAACCGCTGACCCGAGCGTCCGGCCAGCGCTCGACCAGAAGTTCGGTCGAGTTGCCCGGACCGCAGCCGATGTCGACGACGCGGCGCGGAAAATCGACCGGCACCTGCGCCACGAGATCGCGCGCGGGCCGCGTGCGCTCATCCTCGAACTTCAGATATTGGGCGGCGGACCAGTCAGCCATTTGAGACCCTCGCTCTGTTCGCCGCCCCTTCGGACCGATGCTACCTTGTCAGCCGCTTGTGCGTCATGCGGTGTGGCGCCGCCGCTTCCGCACCGAGGCGGCGCAGCTTGTCCTTCTCATACTCCTCGAAATTGCCTTCGAACCATTCGACGTGCGCGTCGCCCTCGAAGGCGAGCATGTGCGTGGCCATGCGGTCGAGGAACATGCGGTCGTGGCTGATGATGACCGCGCAGCCGGCATAGGCTTCGAGCGCATCTTCCAGCGCGGCCAGCGTTTCGGTGTCGAGGTCGTTGGTCGGTTCGTCGAGCAGCAGCACATTGCCGCCGCCCTTCAGCATCTTGGCCAGATGGACGCGGTTGCGCTGGCCGCCCGAAAGGTTGCCGACCTTCTGCTGCTGGTCGCCGCCGCGGAAGTTGAAGGACGAGCAATAGGCGCGGCTGTTGACCTCGTGCTTGCCGAGCTTGATGACCTCGGCGCCGCCGGAGATCTCTTCCCACACCGTCTTGTTCGGGTCGAGCGCGTCGCGGCTCTGGTCGACATAGCCGAGCTTGACGGTCTCGCCCTTGCGGATCGAGCCAGCATCCGGCGTCTCCTGACCGGTGATCATCTTGAACAGCGTCGTCTTGCCGGCGCCGTTCGGGCCGATCACGCCGACGATGCCGCCCGGCGGCAGCTTGAACGACAGGTTCTCGATCAGCAGCTCGTCGCCAAAGCCCTTGTTGAGGCCTTCGACCTCGATGACGACATTGCCGAGGCGCTCGCTCGTCGGGATGACGATCTGCGTGTCGGTCGGCTTGCGGTTCTGCGACTGCTCGACCAATTCCTCATAGGCCTTGATGCGCGCCTTCGACTTGGTCTGGCGCGCCTTGGGCGAGGACTGGATCCACTCGCGTTCGCGCCAGATCGACTTCTGACGGGCGTCGTCCTCGCGCCCTTCCTGGATCAGGCGCTTGGCCTTGGCGTCGAGATATTTGGTGTAGTTACCCTCGTAAGGAATGCCGCGGCCGCGATCGAGCTCGAGGATCCAGCCGGTGACGTTGTCGAGGAAGTAGCGGTCGTGGGTGATGATCAGCACCGAGCCCGGATAGTCGCGCAGATGCTTTTCCAGCCACTGCGTGGTCTCGGCGTCGAGATGGTTGGTCGGTTCGTCGAGCAGCAAGAGGTCGGGCTGTTCGAGCAGCAGGCGGCAAAGCGCCACGCGGCGACGCTCACCGCCCGACAGGTTGGTCACGTCGGCCTCCGGCGGCGGACACTGCAGCGCGTCCATCGCCATCTCGACCTGCTGTTCGAGATCCCACAGATTGAGGCGGTCCATCTCGTCCTGGAGCTTGGCCGACTCGTCGGCCGTCTCGTCGGAATAGTTCATCATCAGCTCGTTGTAGCGCTCGATGATGGCGGTCTTCCTGGCGACGCCGTCCATGACGTTTTCACGCACGGTCTTGGTGTTGTCGAGCTGCGGCTCCTGCGCCAGGTAACCGACGGTCGCGCCTTCTGCCAGCCACGCCTCGCCCTGGAATTCCTTGTCGAGCCCGGCCATGATGCGCAGAATCGTCGACTTGCCCGAACCGTTGGGGCCGAGGATGCCGATCTTGGCGTCCGGATAGAAGGACAGGTGAACATTATCGAGCACCTTCTTGGTGCCATAGGCCTTCGACAGGCCTGACATGTGATAGATGAACTGGCGAGCCACGCGCGCTTTCCCTGGAAACTGAAGTGTCAAAGTGAATGGGGGTTGCGCGCTATGTAGGCGATGAAGCGCTGCACGGCAATCGCTTTCGGCGCGCAGGCCGTCAAACGGCGCGCATTCGCCGGTTTTGCGGTCCCACTCCGTCCATAGCTTTTCACCGCCGCCGGCCATGGCCTGAAATCAGCGGTTAACCATTCGCCTTCAAAACGCTAATAGGTTGGCAAATTGGCGGCCATGCCGCGGTTTCGGGGAAAGATCGGATCGACGACGTGCTGAACGGTGCCCTGCTCCTTGCCGAAGCGGTTCTGTATTTCGGCGCCATGGTCACGCTTTTCCGCTTCCGGCGACGCATCGGGCTTGGCGTGTTCATCTGCGCGCTCGGCGTCATGCACTTCCTCGAAACCTACCTCGCCAGCGTCTTTTATGTCGCGCTGCCGTTCGGGCTGGTATCGCCGGGCTCCGCCGTGCTGTTCTCCGGCAAGCTGGTGATGATCCTTCTGCTCTACATGAAGGAGGATGCGGCGACCGTGCGCCAACCGATCTACGGTCTTTTGCTCGGCAACGCCCTGATGATCGGCCTGGTGCTGATCCTGCGGCTGCACGCCGTTTCGCCGCTTCCCGACGGCAGGATGCCCGACATCGCCTTCATCGACGAGATGGGCTGGCTGATGGTCTGGGGCACCTCGCTGCTCTTCATCGACGCCATCCTGATCATCCTGCTCTACGAGAAGCTCGGCGCCTATCTGCGCGCCAGGCCGTTCATGCGCATCCTAGCATCGGTCGCCTGCGTGCTCACCTTCGATCAGGCCGGCTTCTTCACCGCGCTGCATTTCGTCGCCGGCGCGCCGATCGAGGTCTTCTTGGGGGGCTGGCTCGCCAAGATGGGCGCCGCGCTTGCCTATAGCGGCATGCTCATAGCCTATCTCAAATGGATCGAGGACAATGATGTCGCCGTACCGCGCGGCCTCTCCGACATCTTCGACACCCTCACCTAACGCGAACGCTATGAGGCCCTGGTCAAATATGTCGGCCGCGACGGTCTTACCGGCCTGCTGCATCGCGGCAGCTTCGATGCCGACGGCGAATCCGCGGTCACGGCCGCCATCAGGATGGGCAAGCCGCTTAGCCTTCTCATCGTCGACGTCGACCATTTCAAGTCGATCAATGACCGCTTCGGCCACGCCGAGGGCGACAAGGTGTTGAAATCGATGGCCGCGCTGCTGGCCGAGACGATCGGCGGCAACGATCAGGTGTTCCGGATCGGCGGCGAGGAATTCGCCATACTGACGCAACAGTCGCACGCGCCCGCCAGGCTGCTCGGGGAGACCATCAGGAACGCCACCAAGACCTCGGGGCATACTGCCCGCTTCAACATCACGGTGAGCGCCGGCGTCTCCACCGTCAGCGAGACGACGCGCTCCCTTGCCGACATTTTCGCGCTGGCCGATCAGCGTCTCTACAAGGCCAAATTCAGCGGCCGCGACCGCGTGGTCGGGGAGCCAGGCAGCGAGCCGATCATCATCCAGGCGACGCCCAGATCGGCCTGACCAAGAACGGCCTGCTCAATCAATCCCGCCTACTGGAAACCGATCGCGTCGACCGTCCCCTTCGGACAGCCGGCCTTGGCTGTCGGCGCGGACGCCATGAGGAGGTCGGCGAGCTTGCTGTCGGGCCCGATCGGGCCTGACAGGCCGAGCGTGATCTCGCCGATCAGACGCCGGCCGCTCGACGGGTCGACCAGACAGGAGACGCGCACGCGGTCCCCGGCGCCGGCGCCGAAGGCCGCGTTGAAGGCGCCGCGGATCTGGTCGGAGGTCAATTGCTTGCCGATGTTCTTGGTGAAGAAATCGCGCACCTGGGAAGCGTTCACCGCCCGCATCAGATTGAGCGCATCGGAGAAATACTCCTGCTGGCTCTTGCCGTAGCAAGTGCCGTGCTTGATCCATTCATGCCGCTCCAGCTTGGAGGCGGTGCCTGGCATCACTTGGTCGAGCTCGGCGCGCGTGTTCGCGTCGAGCTTTACCGGCGGCAAATCTCCCCAATGCGCCGGATTGTCATTGGCTTTGTCGGCCGCCGGCACCTGGCAATAGAAATTGCCGTTCGGCTGCGGCCACAATCCATGCAGCGTGAAATGCGAGGCATCGAACTCGGTGGGATTCTGCGCCTTGCATTCGGGCTTGCTTGCCTTGGTCTCGCAGAAGGCCGGCTCCCAGCTCAGCGCAAAGACATATTCGGGTTTTCCGGAGGCCGACGGCTTGGTCTGGCCGGACGGCGCCGAGGTGGTCGCCGCGCTGCCGCCGCTGACATGGCCGCAGCTGATCTTCACCCAGCGCCGCTCGGGGTCGGCGCCCGGCACCTGGATGAGATAATGGGTCGGCTCGTCCTTGTTGCCGGCAAGAAGATCGTAGGACTTGCCTGCTTCGGTCGAGATGTTGCCGGGGTTCTTACCGTTCTTGATCGCCTGCGTCGCCGGACAGGCGCTGTCGGCCACGAAAGTTCCGCTCATCTTCACGTCGGCATGCGCCGCGCCGGCGCCGACCAGAGCCAGCACCATTGAACCCCACAATGCCCAAACCCGCATTCCCGCTCTCCGGCGATCATTGATCCGTATTGGATTCGTCACACTAGAACAGCCGACGTGTCAGAATTGCGATCTTTTTTCACCGTGCGAAAAAACAATCCCCAGCTGAGCGCTCCATCGGCGTGTTCGCAAGCGCGCCCGTCCACTTGACGTACGTGGCGCCCTTGCCCAACAGTCACCAAGGGAGCGAGACATGCCATTCGACAAGCAAACCAGGCTGGCCTCACCGACCGGGGCCGAGCTCAACCTCTATGTGAAACACGCTGAGGCGAAGCCACGCGCCGTGGTGCAGATCAACCATGGTCTGGCCGAGCATGCTGCGCGCTACGCCCGCTTTGCCGATTACCTCGCGCCGCACGGATTCCACGTCTACGCCCATGACCATCGCGGCCATGGCGCGACGAAGGCGCCCGACGCGCAGCTCGGCAAGTTCGCGGACAGCAACGGCATCGCCAAGGTGATCACCGATGTTGACGCCGTTCACGACCTGATCGCGAAAGAGCATCCGGGACTGCCGGTGATCGTTTTCGGGCATTCGTTGGGCGCCTCGATAGCCCTCAACTTCGTGCTGCGTCATTCCGAACGCGTGCATGCTGCCGCGATCTGGAACGGCAATTTCTCGCAAGGGCTTCTTGGCCAATTGGCACTGCTCATCCTCGGCTGGGAACGCATGCGGCTGGGCTCCGACGTGCCATCGCGCCTCCTGCCCAAGCTCACCTTCCAGGCCTGGGGCAAGGCGGTGCCCAACCACCGCACCCTATTCGACTGGCTCTCGCGCGACGCGATCGAGGTCGACAAATATGTCGCCGACCCGCTCTGCGGCTGGGACGCCTCGATCTCGATGTGGCGCGATGTCGTCAACATGGCGCAGCACGCCGGCAAGGATTCCAGCTTTGCCGGCGTTCGGCGCGACCTCTTCGTCAACCTTCTCGGCGGCGAGAAGGATCCTGCGTCAGACTACGGCAAGGCCGTGCATCATTTGGCAAAGCGCATGCAGGCGATGGGCTTTTCGAATCTGGTTTCAAAGGTTTACGCCGACACCCGCCACGAAAGCTTGAACGAGATCAACCGCGACACCGTCATGAACGATTTCGCCGCCTGGGCCGACAGCGTGCTGAAACCCTGATCCGGCTTGGCCTACTGCATGGGGTCGTGACACGACCGGTGCGGGTTGCTAGAGGCTGCCTTTCGTTAGAACACGGTGATCCATGGCCGAACCCCCGCTGAAAGGCATCCGCGTTATCGAACTTGCCCGCATCCTGGCCGGCCCCTGGGCCGGCCAATTGCTGGCCGACCTCGGCGCCGACGTCATCAAGGTCGAGAGCCCGGACGGCGGCGACGATACCCGCAAATGGGGCCCGCCCTTCGTCATGAGCCATGACGGCGAGAACCTCTCGGCCGCTTATTACCACTCCTGCAATCGCGGCAAGCGTTCAATCGCCATCGATTTCTCCCAGCCCGAAGGCGCCGAGACGCTGCGCAAGCTGGTCGCCACCGTCGATGTGCTGATCGAGAACTTCAAGCTCGGCGGCCTCAAGAAATACGGCCTCGATTATGAAAGCCTGAAGGCGATCAATCCGCGCCTCGTCTATTGCTCGATCACCGGCTTCGGCCAGGACGGTCCCTATGCGCCCCGCGCCGGCTACGATTTCATCA
>NZ_RZSA01000215.1:0-7834 GCF_003998075.1 Mesorhizobium sp. M2A.F.Ca.ET.037.01.1.1
GCCTAGGCGTAGAAATGGCCGAAGCCGCCGCCGAGATAGGGCGCCGAACCCATCTGCCAGAACAGCCAGGAGAAGGTTTCCGCGCGCGCCGCGCGCTCGGTGGGCAGGAATTCGCCGAATTTTTCCGCGAGATAGGTGAGGATCGAGCCGGACTCGAACACACGCACCGGCTTCGGCTCGCTGTGGTCCATGAGCGCCGGGATCTTCGAGTTTGGATTGACATGGACGAAGCCGCTGCCGAACTGGTCGCCGTCGCCGATCTTGATCAGCCAGGCATCGTATTCCGCGCCGGTGTGGCCAAGCGCCAGAAGCTCCTCGAGCATGATCGTCACCTTCTGGCCGTTGGGCGTGGCCAGCGAGTAGAGCTGCAACGGGTGCTTGCCGACCGGCAGTTCCTTCTCATGCGTGGGGCCGGCGATCGGCCGGTTGATCGAAGCGAACTGGCCGCCATTGGGCTTGTTCCAGGTCCAGACTTTCGGCGGGATATTGGTCCATGTCGGAGGCCTTGTGTTTCGCGCAGGGCGGAGCGTTTCGTGAAGGGCGGGAAATCTGCCACGATGCCGATAGACTTAGGTGCGGTTGCGCGCGCGTCAAAGAAAAAAGTTCAACCTTCGTTGAACTACCGCTTGTGCCAGCCCCGCAACGGGAAAATCCACCCTTGCGCCGCGCTCCTTCGGCCATACTTATAGAACAAAACCCGCAACGCAGGATGGATCGATGACCGTCGAGAAAATTTCGCGCTCCGTCGTTGCCGTGCGCGCCACGGTTCCGGACGATGCTTTCACCGCCAATGCGCTGGGCACGCGCCGCGAGGGCAGCGGCGTGGTGATCCGCGACAATGGCCTTGTGCTCACGATAGGCTACCTCATCACCGAGGCCGAGGAAGTGTGGCTGACCGATCAGGATGGCCGCGTGGTCGCCGCGCATGCGCTGGCCTACGACCAGGAGACCGGCTTTGGCCTCGTGCAGGCGCTGTCGCCGCTCAACCTTCCGGCTGTCCAGTTAGGCGATGCCAGGAAGGCCAACGTCGGTGACGCGGTGACGCTTGCCGACGGCATCGGCCAGCAGGTCGACGCCCACATCGTCACCAAGCAGGAATTCGCCGGCTATTGGGAATATCTGATCGACGAGGCGATCTTCATCGCGCCCGCGCATCCGTCCTGGGGCGGGGCGGCGCTGTTCGACCGCGACGGCAAGCTGCTCGGCATCGGCTCGCTGCGGCTGCAGATGAGCCGCGCCGGCGAGGTGGCCGACATCAACATGGTGGTGCCCATCGATCTTCTGACGCCGATCCTCGATGATCTCATCAAGCGCGGCCAGGCGGCGAAAGCGCCGCGTCCGTGGCTCGGCGCCTTCTCGGCAGAGTCGAACGGCATGGTGGTGGTGATGAGCGTCGCCGAAGGCGGCCCGGCAGCCAAGGCGGGCCTGCGCCAGGGCGACATCATCTCCGACGTGCGCGACGGTGAGGTGGACGGCCTGGCCGATTTCTACAGGAAACTCTGGCAGAATCCGGCCGGCTCGGAAATCCCGCTGCGCGTCGTGCGCGACGGCCGCGAGACCTGGCTGCGCGTCAAATCCGCCGACCGCAATTCCTTCCTTAAGAAGCCGCAACTGCAGTAGCGCCGGATGCATCCAAGGCTGCTGAAAGCCTTTCTGGCGGTCGCGCGGACGGGCAACGTCACGCGCGCCGCGCAGGAGGTCAATCTCGCCCAGTCGAGCGTCAGCGATCAGATCCAGGCGCTGGAAACCGAGCTTGGAGCCGGCCTGTTCACCCGCTCGCGGCAGGGGCTCACCCTGACGCCGGCGGGCGAGGCCCTGAAACCCTATGCCGAGGACCTGCTGGCGCTTGCCGACGCCGCCCGCGCCGCCGTCGATGCCACCAAAGCCGACATGGCAGGCAGCCTGTCGATCGGCGCGCTGGAGACGATCGCCTCGGCAAGGCTGGCACCATGGCTCGCCCGTTTCCGTGCCGCCCATGCCGGCATCGACATCAAGCGCCGGATCGCCGGCAGCGGCGACTTGCTGCGCAGGCTCAGCGATGGCGAGATCGATGTCGCCTTCTGCTTCGAGCGGCCGCCTGAGCTCGATACCAGCGCATCCGACCAGCGCCTTGCCAGGCGCGTGGTGGCGGTCGAGCCGCTGGCGCTGATCGCGCCGCCTGGCGACAACCATGTGGATGTCGACCTGGCGACGCTGGCCGAGAAGCATTTCGTTGCCACCGAGACCGGCTGCGTCTACCGCGCCATGGTCGACAAGGCGTTCGGCGAAGCGGGGCTTGGCAAGCCAAGGCTGGCCGCCGAAGCCGGCAGCATCGACGCCATCGCCGGACTGGTGGCGGCCGGCGCCGGCTTTGGCCTCGTGCCGCGGCTGGCGGTCGCCGCCGCGATCGATCGCGGCGAGGTGGCCGAGCTTGCCTGGCCCGGCCCGGTCCGTTCCGCCGACATCGTGATGGTCTGGCGTCGCCGCCGCGTCCTGCCGCCGTCGCTGAAGGCGCTGTTCGAGCAATTCCAGGAAAAGTGTGCAACGGTTTTCCGTCCGGAATTGCGCAAAAACAAATAGCCGCTGCAGGAGAGGGCTTCGCGCCGGTCACACCAGCCGGTGGCCGCCCTCGACATGCAGCGTCTCTCCCGTCGTGAAGCCGTTGCCGATCAGGAAGCGGATTGCATCGGCGATGTCTTCCGGCTTTCCGACGCGTCCGGCGGGTAACCGCTCAGCCATCGCGGCCAGAGTCTCGCCCTTCCGGTCGCCGGCGACGAACTCCCAAATCGGCGTGTCGACCCAGCCCGGCGAGACGGCGTTGACGCGGATCGGCGCCAGCTCGACCGCCAAGGCTCGCACCAGCCCCTCCAGCGCCGCATTGACGGCGGCGACCACCGAGCCGCGCGCTGCCGGCCGGTAGGCCGCGATACCGGTGACGAAGGTGAGCGAGCCTGTCGGCGGCAGCTTCGGCGCCCCACGCTTTGCGAGCAGCAGCGGCCCGTAAAACTTGCTCTCCACCACTCGCTGCGCGGCCGAAAGCTCGATGTCGGGCAACAGCCGGTAGGCGCCTTCGATCGCGGCCGCGGTGCTGACGATATGATCGAGCCGGCCGATGCGCTCGAACAGCGCCGCGACCTCATCCTCGCGGCTGACGTCGACCACCGCCGTTTCGAGCGCTCCCGGCCGGCCGAGCCCATCCCGCGCAGCATCCAGCTTCGCTTCGCCACGCCCGGCGATGATGACGTGCGCGCCTTCCTGGAGGCAGCGCCTGGCGAGCGCCAGCCCCATGCCCGAACTGCCGCCGACGATCAGGATCTTTTCCATGTCCATGCCTTTCCTTTGCATGGACGGTCATGTGGCAGGCCAACCCGCGAAGCGGAAACGGAAGAAGCCGATAGTGGTATCGGAAGGCCCGATGATGGATCGGCCGCCCAGGCTCGCCGGCAAAGTCAGGCGGCCTTGTGGAACTCCATGTCAAAGCGCAGCGGATGGCCGAGCGCCTTGAACGCCTCCTCGAGCGAGTCGAGCCGTGAATTGTGGTCGAGCCGGAACAGCCGATCGACATGCTCCCGTTGGCATTTCAGCTCGCGCATCAGATCGGCCCGACTCCAGCCCTTTTCCCTCAAGGCCATGTAGAGAGCCGATTTCAGGAAGACGAGCGCCGGGACTTCCACAAACCATCCCTTGCCCTTGGTTTCCTTGAGCGGGAAGGGGATATCATCCCCATGCGCAATTCGGGCGGCGATGGCTTCCTCGATGGCATTGCGTCCATTGCGGCAGGCTTCCTCTTTTGTGCCGCCATACGAGACCACCTCGTCGAATTGAGGCGCCGTAACCAGCCAGGTATCGTTGTCGTCGGGCGTGAGAGCGACTTCATACCACATACACGGTCTCCTCTATTTCAGGCCCAGATCCTTCTTGATCTTCTCGACCAGACGCGTTCCAAGCTCCTTGCCGCCGCCATGCATCGGCAGCTGCGAGACCTTGTCTTTAAAACGAACAGTCAGGTGACCGCTCCCACCGCGGTGGGTTTCAAAAGGTGCATCCCTGCTTGGCGAGCCAGCGCCGGAATTCGCTTGCGTTCATAAAAGATAGCGTATTCCACACATCTGTGGAAGTCAACAGAAGTGTGGGGTTGTTCAAGTCGTTGGAGAATTAGGAGAAATTGTCTTGGGTTAGCGCATCAATTCGAAAAGAGGAATCCGCCAGACCAGCCTAACGCCTGTTGACGGAAACTGGCACCAGCTCTCGCTACAATCGCCGAGGAATCGTCGACACTGCTGGCGGCGAAAAACGAGGTGACAATGGCCCCGATCAAGGTCGATCCGGACAAGGTCCGGGAATTCCCCGATGCGCAAAGCTTCCATGCCTGGCTGGCCGACAACCACGCCTCTGAAAGCGAGGTCTGGATCAAGATCCACAAGGTCGGCTCGGGCCTCGCCTCGATCACGCCGAAGGAGGCGGTCGACGTCGTGCTCTGCTTCGGCTGGATCGACGCGGTGCGCAAGTCGCTCGACGACAAGAGCTTCCTGCAGCGCTACACGCCGCGCGGTAAAAAGAGCATCTGGAGCAAGATCAACATCGACAATGTCGCGCGCCTGGTCGAGGCGGGCCGCATGACCGAGCACGGCCTGCGCGAGGTCGAGGCTGCCAAGGCCGACGGCCGCTGGGACCGTGCCTATGCCGGCTCGAAGGAGATGATGCAGGCCGCGATCGATGCCGAGCCGAAGGCGAAAGCGATGCTGGAAAAGCTCTCGGCGCAAAACCGCTTCGCGCTCGCCTTCCGCACCAACAACATGAAGACCGAGGCGGGGCGCAAGAAGAAGATCGCCGATCTGGTGGCCATGCTGAAGCGCGGCGACACCATCCATCCGCAGAAGAAGTAAGGCATGATCCCGAAAAGTGGTTGCCGGTTTTCGGAGAAGATCATGCCTCACTAAGGCAACCAAAAAACGCCGCCCGGAAGGGAGGGCGGCGTTTTCGGGAAGCGACGATCCTGAACCCTTTGGAAGCGGTCCGGGATCATCCGGTCATGAAGTTCGAAACGCCTCTGGCCTTACGCGGCCTTCTTCGCAGCATGCTTCTTCGCATGGTGCTTGCGCACATGGTGCTTCTTCACGGGATGCTTCTTGGCATGATGCTTCGCGTGCTTCTTCACGTGATGATGCTTACGGGCGTGGTGACGGTGATGCTTGCGGTGATGCTTCTTGTGCGGGCCATTGCTGGCCGGCTTGGCGGCGGTCGCTGCCGGCTTCGCAGCTTCGGTGGTCGCGGCCGGAGCAGTGGTCGTGGTCGTCGCGGCGGCGTTGGCTTCGGTGGTGCCCAGCGATGGCACCGCGAAAGCGAGCGCGACGGCAAGGCCGAGTGCGGAAAGAAGGGTCTTTTTCATAATCGGCAATCCTTGGTTAAGATCGATGTCTGTTGTCGCGCGCCGCAATCGCTCGGCTGCTCCGGCGCCGTTTATGACAGCGGGTTTTTTCGCTAGTTTTTCCGGATTGTTGAATCTTGTTTCCGGATTGTGTCCGGCATTTCCCCGCCCGTGGAACGGGGGCTGCCTGCTGGTGAAAACCCGACGCGAAACGCGCCTTCCGACCGACCCAGGCGGACTATCGGACTCGACGATGGCGTCCGAGCCGCTGCTGGGCTAATGTCGCCGGAACGAGGCCAAAACGGTGTCCGGCTGACAGACCTGTTATTAACACCAGCGTCTGGCGCCACTTAGTACTGGAAGATCAGTTCCGATGCCTACGTTGCTGTCACTGCCCGACGACATATCGATCAAATCGGCGCTCGGGGAATCTGTCCTTGAAGCCGCTCGCCGGGCAGATGTCCCGATCGCCTGCGCTTGCGGCGGCAAGGCCAAGTGCTCGACCTGCCGGATTTGGATCCTCGACGGCGCGGACCGCTGCCCGGAGCGCACCGCGCCGGAGCGCGCCCTCGTGGAGCGGTTGGGGCTTGGCAACAACGTACGCCTGGCATGCCAGCTCAGACCTGACTCCGACATCACCTTCCGCAGGCTCGTACTCGACGAGACCGACCTGCGAATGACCAGTCAGTTGCTCCCGCACAGGTCCACCAGTGCGGGCGAGCTGAAGTCGGTCGTCATTTTCTTCAGCGACGTCGCCGGGTTCACCCATTTCTCCGAAACTTTGACGCCCTACGACGTCATGTACCTGCTCAATCGGTATTTCACTCAGGTCGCTGAAGTCATCGAGCTCAACGACGGCTACATCGACAAGTTCGTCGGCGACGGGCTTATGGCGATATTCGGCGTGCAGGGCCAGGACGATGCACCGGTGCGCGCCGTCAATGCGGCCCTGCAGACCCTTGCCACGGTCGATCGGCTGAAGCCCTTTTTTGCCTCGATGTATGGCATCGAGTTCGATATTCGCGTGGGCTTGCATCTGGGCGAAGCGGTGATTGGCTCGGTCGGATCGCCCGGCAACGAGCGCCTGACGGCTATCGGCGATGCGGTCAATGTGGCGAGCCGGGTGGAAGCGGCCAACAAGGAGGCCGGAACCCGCCTCCTGATTACCGAGACGCTCTATGAACAGGTCAAGGGTGAGGTTGAAATATCCGATTTCATTCGAGTGCGTTTGCGCGGTACCTCCGACCGAATTACGCTGTACGAGATAAAGAAGCTGAAGGTTGAAGCCGAGCGCCGGCTGAACGAAAAAGGCGCGCGGGAGACTATGCAGCTGGGCGGCAAGACCTGGCATCGGACGGTTGCCACGAGCGAACTGAAGGATGGCGACCACAAAGTCATCGAGTTCCAGGCGCTCTATGCCGTGATTTTGCGCAGGGGCGGGCGCGTCTATGCCTTTAACAATGCCTGCCCGCATTTGAAGTTGCCATTCTTCGAGACTGGCTTGCGGGCCAACGGCCACGCAGGACGGGCGAGCATTTTCGGCGAGGACGGCACTCTGGTGTGTCGCTGGCATCACAGCGGATTCGATCTGGATACAGGCGAAATCGTAAGGTGGTGCGAGGCGCTCAATGAGGACGGAACTTCGGCCGGCATGGAGATTCTCGGCGATATTTCAAAGAACCGGGCTCCGCTGCACCTCTTTCCGTGCCGCGAGGAGGATGGCTACATCTGGATCGGTTTCGATTGAGCGTACCGCCAGGTCATCCCAAACGCCCGCCAATCTGCTGTCGGTCCGGCCAGTAAAGTCCTCCAGCCGAGTTGGGACCATTCGGCCCTAGAGCAATTCCAGGAAAAGTCCGTAGCGGTTTTCCGTCCGGAATTGCGCAGAAACAAAGACCGCGCCCGTTCATGAACTGCATTGCGCAATGAGCGCCAATTCGGCGCTTTAATCGGTCGGCGTGATCGATGCCATCTTGGCTGTCGGTAAGAGGAAATTGAAGGAACAGCAGCAATGACCAACACCAAGAATTCCGGCAAGGTGGCCCTGGTCACCGGCGGCAACCGTGGCATCGGCCTGGAAACGGCCCGCCAGCTCGCGGAACTCGGCTTCACAGTGCTCATCGGCGTGCGTGATCTCGCCAAGGGCGAGGCGGCGGCCAGGAAGCTCGGCGGCAAGGTCGAGGCCATCGAGTTGGATGTCGCCGCGCCTGAAGCGGCCGTGAGCGCCGCGGCAGAGGTCGAGCGCCGCTTCGGCCAGCTCGACGTTTTGGTGAACAACGCCGCGATCCATTACGACCCGTCGGCGCAGGCGCTCCAGCCCGACTGGACAGTGATCCGCGAGGCTTTCGAGACCAATGTCTTCGGCGCCTGGCGTGTCGCAGCCGCCTTTGCGCCGCTGCTCAGCGCCTCCGGCCATGGCCGGCTGGTCAATGTTTCGTCGGAAGGAGGCTCGCTTGCTTCGATGGGCGCCGGCGCGCCGGCCTATTC
>NZ_RZSA01000216.1:0-7806 GCF_003998075.1 Mesorhizobium sp. M2A.F.Ca.ET.037.01.1.1
ACCAAGGGTCGGTTCCCTCAAGCCGCCATGCCAGGCGTAAAAGGGATTCATGCAAACGCCCGACTTCAATTCCATCACCGCCACTGGCATGGCGATGCGCTGCCGTTCCGCCTGCAAAGCAGACATCGCGCGGCGTTGCTGACTAAGATCAAACTCGTCAATCAACGATAGGTCTTCGGCCGCGTTCATTGGTGTTCCCCGCATCAGTTTGGAAGCAAGCCCGCGTCGCGGGCCACCTCGACCGACACCGTCAAAACGTGAAGCGGGCCGGCCGGTGACAAGTCCGCGTGAGCTAGGGAAATCCAGCCCTCGCGGCCCGTATCGTTGTCACGGACCAAGGCGGCCCGTTCGTAGGCGTCCAGCACCTTGACGGTGCGCGTATAGACATCGGCGCCCGCGCTCATGGCCTTGCCTCATCGCGCGTCTTGGTGCGCTCTTTGGAGGTCACGAACTTTTCCACCGTCTCGGCGCGGTACAGGATACGGCCCTGCTTTTTGACGTAGCCGGGGCCGGTGCCTAGCACTCGCCAACGGGCAAGCGTGGCCTTGCTCACCCGAAGGATGGTGGCGACGTCATCGCCGGTGAGAAGGGCGTCGCCGTTGCCAGCCACGGCAGCCAGGGCGGCGTCGCCTGGCTGGCCGAGCGAAAGCGCGAACGCCTCGGCCTTGGCGGTGAGGTCCGCCACGGCCTTTTCCGCCGCCGCCAGCGCCCGGCGGGCGCCAGTCGCTGCGATCTGGAGGTCGCGGGCTATTTCAGTTGCGGTCATTGCCCCCGCCCCTCTCAGCCCGGCTCATAGGCGTCGTCGTCTTCGTCAACGCCGAAGACATCGTCGGCCCCGGCGCCGCGCTCAGCGTCACCGTCCGGGTCGTTATCGAGGATTTCGCCGGTTTCCTCGTCGTGCGGGATCTCTTCCGCTTCGGCCTCGATTACCTTCCCGGCAGGCTTCGGCTTGTCCGCTTCTTTCGCCGCTGCCATGGCGGCGTGAACGCCCCGAGGCCTGCCGGCTGGCTTCGCTTTCGGCGCCGCTGTCTCAGCCACCGCTGACGGCGTCTCGGCCGGCGCCGGGGTGATGTCCCGCAAGTCCATGAGGTCCGACACCTCGTCGGCGCTCGGCATGCCGTTGAGAATGTGCGGGGCGTAGAGGCGGCCGAAGAACGCGGCGGCGCGATACATCAGCATGAGGTCGGGCATCGTCACCCACTTCGAACCGGGGCGGAAATACCAGCCTTCCGCGACCGCCATGGCGATGGACACGGTCGGACCTTCCAGCGTTTCGCCGGTGGCCTTCTCGACCGCGTAGGCGGTGCACTCGATATTGATGACCTTCGCCTTGACCGTCTCTTTGGAGCGGTTGCCCTTGGGGCCGGTCCACCGCTCATAAGAAACCTCTTGTTCGCCGAGCTTCACTTTGCGGAAGCGGATCGGCGAGAACAGGCCGCAAGAATTCAACGCGCCGATGACGAATTGCGAGGCCCACGAAGGGCGCCCCTCGATCACGTTGAGGTTCTGCATAACCATGATGGGCGGGATTCCCATCCGGTTCGCCATGTCGAGGGCGATCAGGGCGTTACCCATGTTGGCCTCGCCTTGATAGTTGGCGGGCACAAGGTTGGAGCTTGTGAGCGCCTTGCAAAGGCGCTGGCCGGAGGCGAAATCCGCCTCGCTTGAGAACACGGAAACAGAGCGATGCGCCTGGGGTGAAGCCACGGCAACGGCGGTTGATGTCGTCGTCATAGTCAATTGCCTTTCTTGGCCTTGGCGGCCTTTGGCTTCGGCCTGGAGAGCCGAAGGTTGCGATATGAGGTTGCGGGATAGGTGATGGTTGACGCTTCGCGGTGGACGGTGCCGGCCGACAGTTTCCAGCCGCCGCCGAACACGGTTTCCGTGTCTTTGATGAAATCGAGAAGTTCGGCCGCCGTGCGTTTCTTGTCTTCCTCGGCGGCCTTGAAGGCGATGTCGGCGTCGAACTTCGCGGACATCAGGGCGGCGAGCTTTTCAGGGTCAAGCTCGGGCTCTTCGCCAGGCAGGTCGAGGTTGAACGACTTCGCCACCGTGGCATGCCGGTACAGCGTGCGGATGGTTTCGTAATCGGCGAGGTAGTCGGCCGCCGGGGCTTCGCCGAGCTTCACTCGGCCGTGCATGTCTTCAACGCGGGTGAAGATTTCCGCGATCACCTCGGAGTCGCGCTCGCGGCGGAACGCCTTGACGGTGTTGCCGCCGATAAGGCCAGCCACCACGCCCCACTTAAAGCCGGTGACGGCAAGCTGATGCTGCACTTGAAATTCAATGTGCGGCGGGGCTTCGTCTTCGGACCAATCTTTGCCGGCCACGAACAGGTCGACGTTCTTGATCTCAAGCACGCCGTACCCAAGTTCCGGGCGCTTCGGGTCCGTGATGACGTAGTCGGGCGAAGCACCCATGCCCGCCACGGCCTTGGACCTGGCGTAGAGGAAGGGGTGCGCGTCTACGATTTCCCATCCGTTGTCTTCGCAGACACCAAGAGCGATTGCATTTTGCAAACGCTTGCCCCAAAGCATTCGCTCGCTTTCTTCGAATTCGACCGTGATGGTTCCGGCCATCCGGTGGAACATGTCAAAGGGCGTCATGTAGGGCGAGCACCCGAAGAGGGTCGCCGCGCTCGTCGCGGTGATGTCCGGCTTGCGGAGCTTGTGCCAGGTGCTTTCTTTGCGCGGCCAGAACCATTCGGCCTCGGCGGAATAAGGGGCCTTGCTCATGCCTGCACCTCGGCGAGCGCCGCCGCCGTGATGATGGCGCGGTAATTGCGCCAGCGACCGGCGTGGAATACGCCGAGGGTTTCGATTTGCTGGCCGGCAAGGGGAAGCGTGAGGCCCGGAACCTCAATCCAGGCCTTATCGACCCGCACTTCCGTGCCGGCGACGCGGACCTCAGCGAGCAAGGTTCCGAGCGGGATCAAGGTTCCAATGGTGAGGTCGTGGTCGGCGGCGGCGCGCTCGATGTGGCCGTCGATTGCGGCAGGGCCTTCCCACTCGGCGACAAGGTGGTTCGCGTCTTGAAGGCCGCCGCTCAGCCACTGGCCGAACTTGTCAAATGCGCCGATGCCCTCGGCAACAAACCATGCAAGCCGGCCCATAATATCGCGCGCCGGCCCGTCTTCCCCTTCTCGAAACGGGCGCAACGGCCCGACCTTTTTACCGCCTTGGGAACGGTAAATCCCGCCTGTAGAAACCAGCATGTACCCCGAATCCTTCGTTTGCGTTTTGCCAACTGTTTGTAATATGCAAACACGCTATCGGGGTCGTCAATTGGGAAAGTGCGACAGATTGATAAAATTTGAGCTTATCAACCGGACGTGTGGAATATCAGGTCGTCGCGGGCTTCATCATCAGAATGGGCGCGTACCACTCGACCTCGCCCTCGGTCACGTCCGGCGTTCCCATCAGACCGAACAGAAGGTGCGTGCCAGGCGAGTAGCCCCGGCGGACAAGGCGAAGCATCATGTCACCGCCCTTGAGGCCTACCACGCAGCCACGGCCGACCATCTTGTCGTCGGCCTCTCGCCTCGGGCCAGATACAACTATCCAGCCGTCCAGCACGTCCATTTTGCTTTGCGGAGTCCGCCACTGAAATGCGCCCGAACCGGGCTCAACGTTCGTACCCACGTCAAGCATCCGCTTCCGGCGGCCCGTGCCACCTTCGGGGTGCACACGTGCGCTTTCATCGATCCAGCCTTCAAAGGGCAGCATTTGCGGCGTGGCTTCGTCACCGGCGCGGATGCCGTCGACGCGAACGCCGAACCTTTCCATGACCTCGGTCGCGGTAACACCCAGGATGCGCGCCATATCGGCGGCAGCGGTAAGAGTGAGTTTGCGCTTGCCGGCCAAGAGCAAGCTCATGCTCGATTTATCGATACCAAGCATACGGCCAAGGCCGGATTGCGAAAGCCGGTGCTCTTCAAGCTTCCGGCGGAACCAGTCGACGTCGGGCTTCGTCACAACGCTAAACTCCCCTCATGCACTTACGAATCAAGTCCGTATCAGACTTGTTAACAAATAGCAAACGGTATCAGCCATGAAAGTTAACACCCCTTTGCAATATGTCACGCTTTTGTTTGCAAACGGAAAACGCGCCGAATTGGCACGGCTTCTCGGCGTGAGCCCTTCAACTATCGCAGGATGGGATAACGTCAAGCGCCGCCCGCCGGAAATGGCAGGCACGATTCCCGGCTCATACGTCCCGAAACTGCTCAAAATTGCGGCAATGCGGGGGCTCAAGGTAGACCCGTCAAAACTTTTGCCGAGTTGATCTTTTTAATGGGGCCATTTTGGGGCCTTGCGCTCCGGCGGCGAACATGGTTTGCATTTTGTCAACGATTAGCGGATTATATCAATCGTGACACGAGTCGCCGGACCTGGGGATTTCATTTGCGAGGTTTGCGGCGGTGCCGCGAGCTTCGGTTACAACGTCAAGCTGCTGGCTGGACGGCTCGGGAATTGGCGGTGTTACGCGCACCGCGTTGACCAAATGCAAACGGTGCCGAAATGCGAGCCGGTGGAACCACCGGCGCCGAAGCCACCGGCGCCCGAACCGCAGCAAGGGGACTTGTTTTAGCATGACAGACAGAGCGGAATTCTTAGGCGGCCGTGTCGTCCTACTCGGCGGCGATTGCTTCGCCCGCCTTGACGAAATACCCGAAGGCTCGGTCGACGCGGTGTGTTGCGACCCGCCTTACCACCTCACCTCAATTGTGGCCCGCTTCGGCGCCGAAGACGCGGCGCCATCCGAGCCGAAGGAAGGCAGCGCGGGCGTGTTCGCCAGGTCTAGCGCTGGCTTCATGGGTAAGACGTGGGACGGCGGCGACATCGCCTTCCGTTCGGATCTATGGGCAAAGGTTCTTCGCGTGCTGAAACCCGGCGGCTACTTGGTGGCCTTCTCGGGCACCCGGACTTATCACGACATGGCGTCCGCTATCGCTCGCGCCGGCTTTGAAGTCCGCGACAACATTCTCAACATGCTCGCCAGTGACACCGCCGTTGTGCGGTTCTTGGAAACGCTTTCGCCGGCCCAGGTTGAAGCGTTCTTCCGCTGCATCGAAGACAGCCAATTCGGGGGCATGCTGGCATGGTGCTACGGCACCGGATTCCCCAAGAACCATAGCGTATCGAAGGGCATTGACGACCATCTGTTCCGGCAATGGCTGGACGAACGGCTTGAGGTTCGCGCCAGATACGACCGGCTCATCAAATGGGCGAAGAGCCGAGACAAGCGCAAGGTGTCAAAAGGCTTGCGCGGCCGGATCGACAAGGCGTTCCGCAAGATGGGCGGTTTCCTCGGCGATTTCATCGGCACTGAAACCCTTGTCAACGACATGCGCAACAGCGCGCTACTCAGTGTCGGCAAGGGCGAAGAGCGCCCCGCCTACGAACGCGATATTTATTCGCACGGCACCCCCGAGGCCGCCGAGTGGGATGGATGGGGCACCGCTCTTAAACCGGCTTGGGAACCGATTTGCCTGGCTCGCAAGCCGATGATTGGCACCGTGGCGGAAAACACCCTGGCCCATGGAACCGGAGGCATCAACGTGGACGCCTGCCGGATCGATGCCGAGAAGCCCACGGGATGGGGCGGCAAGGCCGGCGGCGGCAACACATGGAACGAGTCGAATTCCGGCCTCGGCAAAGCCGGCGAGGCCCGCCCGGTCGACGGCCGCTACCCGGCCAATATCCTGCATGACGGCAGCGCCGAGGTTGTGGCCGCGTTCCCCGATGCCTCGGGCCAGAAGGGCGCCGTAGGCCCCGAGCACGGCGAGCGGAAGCGGAACAACGTCTATAACCCGATTGGCCCGCGTGACCCGTTCCCGCCTCGGGCTGATGCCGGCAGCGCGGCCAGGTTCTTCTATTCGGCGAAGGCGGACGGCGACGACCGTCTTGGCTCAAAGCACCCCACGGTTAAGCCGGTCGACCTGATGCGCTGGCTTGTCCGGCTCATCTGCCACAAGGGCGGAACCGTGCTCGACCCGTTCGCCGGCACCGGCACCACTGGCGAGGCCGCTTATTGGGAAGGGTGCAACGCCATCCTGATTGAGCGCGAGGAAGAATACCAGGCCGATATCGCGAAGCGCATGTCGCTTGTGCTCGCCGGCCCGGAAACGAAGAAACGGGCGCGGACCGAGCTAGAGCCCGCCGAGGGCCTGCCGCTCTTCGGCGATGACACCGTCGCCCACGTCTCAGAAATCAACGCCCGGAAGGCCGTTGCCGCGTAACAAGCGTTTGCAAAATGCAAACGATTTGGAGAATGCACCATGAAATGGAGTGCCGACAACAAGGCCGAGGCCGCACGCCTTTGGGCCACCGGAATGAACGGCGCCGAGATCGCCGAGCTTTGCGGGTCCACCCCGGAAGAGCTTTACGGTCTGGCCCGCCGCAACCCCGATAAGTTCCGGGCTCGCGGCCACGGTTCGAACCGCTTTCACAAGACGATGGCCCCGAAGACGCATTTTGTGGGGCCGGCGCCCAAGGCCTTCAAGACCAGGTTCCCCGAGAAGGCGCCCGGCTTTGACGGTGTGCCGCGTGGCCGCCTGGCCTCATGCGGGTGCGAGTTCCCGCTTTGGGGCCATCACGAAGAGTTTGACGCCGACACTTCGCTGTTTTGCGGGGCACCGCGGAATCTGGATAGCCGGGCGCCTTACTGCCGTTTTCACGACGCTTTGACGACTGGCCGTGGCACGCCTTCCGAGCGCCGCGCGGTCCGTGACGCCATCGCCACCGACGAGCGCGAGGCGGTGGCGGCGTAAGATGGCATTCGTTCTTCGCCCCTACCAGCAAGAACTAATCGTTGAGGCGCGGGACGCGCTTCGCGAGGTCAACGCCGTGCTTGTGCAGATGGCGACCGGCGGCGGCAAAACCGGCCTCGCCGCTTACATGGCGAAGTCAGCGGCGAGCCGAGGCAAGCGTGTCTTTTTCGGTGTCCACCGGCGCGAGCTTATCAAGCAAACCGCCCTCACCTTCGACAAGGTCGGCATTCCGTACGGCATCATCGCTTCCGGTTTCACCGGTGACCGGCGCCAGCCCGTGCAAATCGCCAGCATCGGCACGCTCGGCAAGCGGATGGATCAATACGGGGCGCCCGACCTCTACGTGCCGGACGAAGCGCACCACGCCGGGGCGAAGACGTGGGCCGATATCATCGAAGAGTACGCGGCCAAAAAGGCCAAGATTGTCGGCCTTTCCGCCACGCCGGAACGCCTTGACGGCACCGGGTTAGGGAAGTGGTTCGGTCGGATGGTGACCGGCCCAAGCGTGGCCTGGCTGATGGAACAAGGCTACCTGTCCACCTATAAAATGTACGCCCCATCTTCGCCGGATCTCGGCGGGGTCAAGCGGTCCGGCACAGACTTCAACAAAGCCGAGCTTGAGAAGCGCATGGGCGCGACCGCCATCACTGGCAACGCGGTCGAGCATTACCGGCGCCTCGCGCATGGCCGCAAGGCGATGGTGTTTTGCGTATCCATCAAACACAGCTTGAGCGTAGTCGAGCAATTCCAAGCTGCAGGCTACCGCGCCGCTCACATTGATGGCGATTCCCCGAATCGCGACGAACTTCTCAAGGCTTATGAGCGCGGCGAAATTCAGGTGCTTTCCTCGGTCGACCTTGTGTCCGAGGGCTTCGATTTGCCGGCCATTGAGGTCGCCATTCTCTTGAGGCCTACGCACTCGCTGGCGCTGTTCTTGCAGCAAGTCGGCCGCGTGCTTCGCCCCGTCTACGCGCCAGGCTTTGACCTCGAAACCCAGGCCGGTCGCCTTATGGCGATTGCGGCGGGTCCGAAGC
>NZ_RZSA01000217.1:0-7800 GCF_003998075.1 Mesorhizobium sp. M2A.F.Ca.ET.037.01.1.1
CTGCCAGCGAGGCCGTCACCTGCCGCACGCGCGGATCCTTCGCGCGCAGCCAGCCGTCGATCTCCTGCAACAGCTTGGCCTTGGCCTCGAAGGACGGCGAGGGGATGGGGTTCTCGTCGCCATAGAGATGGCGGTTGGTACGGGCGGGTGCTCCGGCCAATGTGCCGGAATAGCCGCCTTTGACCGCCGAGACGGCGTCGGCCGCGCGCAGCAGGGAGGCTTCGGAAAGATCGCTGGAATGCGCATAGCCGGTGGCCTCTCCGGCCACGGCGCGCAGGCCGAAACCCTGATCGGTGTTGAAATTGGCCGTCTTCAGCCGGCCATTGTCGAACATCAGCGCCTCGCTTTCGCTGTATTCGAGGAACAACTCGCCGTCGTCGGCGCCCTTGATGGTCTCGGTGACGATCTCCTTGACGCGATCATCGGAAATATCGAATTGGCCGATCAGGCTGTTCATGGCAAATCCATTCGTGGAAACAAATCTTGCACCGGATGTAGGCGCGAAGCTGGCCTCAGACAATCGCTAACGAGTTGAAGCCGGCGATTGCGACGCCGTCACCTGCCGTTGACGAAGTCCTTGATGTTGCCGGCCATCGCGTTCCAGTTGGAGAACTGTTCCTCGAGATTGGCCCTGGTGATGCCGCCGGCGAAGCTGACATCCATCTTGAAGTTCGAGCCGTCGCCCGAATAGGCCTTCACCCAGCGGTATTTTGCGTTCCAGGCATTGGCCTGGTCGACGGTCAGCGGATCGGTGTAGCCGGTCGAGAACTGCAGCGACTTGCAGTTCTCGTGGTCTTCGCAGCCGTAGAAATAGATCAGGTATTTGACGCCCTCGACGCGGCCGGAAATCATCGGGTCGCCATTGTCGTCCTTGCCCATCCTGGCCGAGCCGAAGCCCTTGGCGATATCGAGAACCGTCGCGGGGTCCGGCGTCTGGAGGATTGCGGCATCCTCGGCCCGGGCCGCCGAGGCCACGTAGGCAAGCGCCAGACCTGCAATGGAAATGGATAACGTCGCGCGCATCAAGCCTCCTGGCCGTCAACCGCATCACCACCGCGCCTCAGCCTGAGGGGCGGCCGCTGCGCGTGGACGGCAAGATCAAGGTAGGGCGGCGAAGCCTTCCGCAAAGCCCTTGAGGTCGACGGGAATGCCGATGCCTTCTTCCGGCGTCTGGAAGACGATGAAGGTGGCCGAGGTGCCGCTCTTCAACGTGTCGAGCAGCGGCTTTTCGAGGATCACCTCGGCATAGCAGCCATCCTGGAAGCAGCGCACGAAATAGGCGCGGCCGATATCCTTGCCGTCGACATTGAGACCGAGGCCGTTGGGCAGGAGAACGCCGAGCGGCGCCAGCACGCGCAGGATCTCGGCCTTGTTGTCGGCGGTGCGCAGCACCACGACCGAAAGGCCCATTTCAGGACGATCCTCGGCGACGACATTCTGCATCATCACGCATTGCTCGGAGGTCGCTCCCGCCGGCGTATCGCAGATGATCGACCATGCGCCATGCGTCGACTTCACCGTGCCGCTGGGTGGCGTGGCGTTGTTCGGCGAGGCGGCGGCGCCAACGGCTATGCCGACGCCGAGCAAGGCGACGGCAAGAACGACCTTCGCCAAGGTTCTCGAAAGCCAGGAAGTCATGACGGCTCCATTGCGAATCACGGCACTTTAAGCTGCGCCCGGGCCAAGTAAAGGACGAGACCGTCGCCGGTGCGCCCCGATACCGGCAATTGCGTGCTTTTCCAAAGCAAATTCGCCCGAATTGGGGCCGCCCGGCATATAGCATGGCGAGCGCTGAACACGGCCTTCGGGCTGCGCGCAAAAATGCCGCACGGTTTCCTCCGCTCCTTTCTTGCGGAGGGAAAAAGAGTATGGTTTGAACCACCCAGGGACAGACCGGGATTCCCAATCCCGGCATCGTCCGCTATTGGTGCGACAAGATCGCGGGAAGTGGGAGACGAGAGGGCGATGAGGAAATTCCTGGCAAGCGCTAAATTCTTGGCAGGTACGGCAGCTTCGGCCGTGCTCTTCTCCGGTGCCGCGGCCCGTGCCGACCAGCCGCGGGAATGGGAGGTGAGCTTCCAGGCTCCGGCCACCGACATGATGCGGCAGATCGAGCGGTTCGGGAACTACACGATGTGGTTCATCGTCCCGATCACCGTTCTCGTGCTGGTGCTTCTGCTGGTCTGCATCGTTAAGTTCCGCGCCAGCGCCAATCCGGTGCCGTCAAAAACCAGCCACAACACGCTGATCGAGGTGATCTGGACCGTCGGGCCAGTGATCGTGCTCTTGCTCATCGCCATTCCCTCCTTCCAGCTGCTCACCGCGCAATATACGCCGCCGGAAGAAGCCAAGCTCACCGTCAAGGCGACCGGCAACCAGTGGAACTGGGATTACGAGTACCAGGTCGACAAGACCTTCTCCTTCAACTCGGCGGTTCTGCAGGATGGCGACCGCGCCAAGGCCGGCAAGGAGGATCGCGCCCTCTATCCGCGCCTGCTCGCGGTCGACAACGAGCTGGTTGTCCCGGTCAACACTACGACCCGCGTGCTGATCACCGCGACCGACGTCATCCACTCCTTCGCCGTGCCGTCCTTCGGCATCAAGATGGACGCCGTTCCCGGCCGCACCAACGAGACCTGGTTCAAGGCGGAGAAGGAGGGCCTCTACTACGGCCAGTGCTCGCAGCTCTGCGGCAAGGACCACGCTTTCATGCCGATCGCGGTCCGCGTCGTTTCCGATGCGCAGTTCAAGACCTGGCTGGAAACGGCCAAGACCGATGTGCCCGCCGCCAACAAGGCGCTGATGGCCGAGATCGATGGTACCAACAAGGTAGCGGCCGCCGGCAACTGATGCCGCGGGTTAGCAAGATTTAGGGAACGGAGCGGAACATGGCAGAGGCTGCAGCTCACGATCACGACGACCACAGGCCGCATGGCTGGGTCCGCTGGGTCTACTCGACCAACCACAAGGACATCGGCACGCTCTACCTGATCTTCGCGATCATGGCCGGCATCATCGGCGGCGCGCTCTCGGTCGCCATCCGCATGGAGCTGCAGGAACCGGGCATCCAGATATTCAGCGGTCTGGCGCAGATGGTCTACGGCATGCAGGGCGACGCCGCCATCGATGGCGGCAAGAGCATGTACAATGCCTTCGGCGCCGCGCACGGCCTGATCATGATCTTCTTCATGGTCATGCCGGCTCTGATCGGCGGCTTCGCCAACTGGATGGTGCCGATCATGATCGGCGCGCCGGACATGGCCTTCCCGCGCATGAACAACATCTCCTTCTGGCTGCTGCCTCCGGCCTTCATCCTGCTGCTCTCCTCGATGTTCGTGCCGAGCGCGCCAGGCGCCTTTGGTGTCGGTGGCGGCTGGACGATCTACCCGCCGCTCTCGACCTCCGGCCAGCCCGGCCCCGCGATGGACCTTGCGATCCTGTCGATCCACATCGCCGGCGCGTCGTCGATCCTCGGCGCCATCAACTTCATCACCACCATCTTCAACATGCGCGCTCCCGGCATGACGCTGCACAAGATGCCGCTGTTTGCCTGGGCCGTGCTGATCACCGCCTTCCTGCTGCTTTTGTCGCTGCCGGTCCTGGCGGGCGCCATCACCATGCTGCTCACCGACCGCAATTTCGGCACCGCCTTCTTCGTGCCGGACCAGGGCGGTGACCCGCTGCTCTTCCAGCACCTGTTCTGGTTCTTCGGCCACCCCGAAGTGTACATCCTGATCCTGCCGGGCTTCGGCATCATCAGCCACATCGTCTCGACCTTCTCGAAGAAGCCCGTCTTCGGTTATCTCGGCATGGCCTACGCCATGGTCGCGATCGGCGCGGTCGGCTTCATCGTCTGGGCGCACCACATGTACACGACCGGCCTGTCGCTCGACACGCAGCGCTATTTCGTGTTCGCCACCATGGTCATCGCGGTGCCGACCGGCGTGAAGATCTTCTCCTGGATCGCCACCATGTGGGGCGGCTCGATCTCCTTCAAGCCGCCGATGCTGTGGGCGCTGGGCTTCATCTTCCTGTTCACCATCGGTGGTGTGACCGGCGTCCAACTGGCCAATGCCGGCCTCGACCGTTCGCTGCACGACACCTATTTCGTGATCGCCCACTTCCACTATGTGCTGTCGCTGGGCGCCGTGTTCGCGATCTTCGCCGGCTGGTACTACTGGTTCCCGAAGATGACCGGCTATATGTACTCGCCGGTGATCGCCAACACCCACTTCTGGGTCACCTTCGTCGGCGTCAACCTGATCTTCTTCCCGCAGCACTTCCTCGGCCTCGCCGGCATGCCGCGCCGCACAGTCGACTATCCTGACGCGTTCGCCGGCTGGAACATGATCTCGTCCTACGGCTCCTATATCGCGGCCGTCGGCGTCGCGATCTTCCTTTACGGCGTGTTCGAAGCCTTCCAGAAGAAGCGCGTCGCCGGCGCCAACCCGTGGGGCGAGGGTGCCACGACGCTCGAATGGCAGCTGCCTTCGCCGCCGCCGTTCCACCAGTGGGAACAGCTGCCGAAGATCAAGTAAGGCAGCCCTATCACGAGATCGCCGGACAGCCGGCGGTCTTGGCCAACGGAATGATGGACTTTAAGTACGCATGGCCCTTGCCGACCACAGATTGATGAAGGACGCGGGCTTTCGCATCTCGGAAGCGACAGCGGGCGATTACTTCGCCCTGTTGAAGCCGCGCGTTATGTCGCTGGTCGTCTTCACCGCCTTTGTCGGCCTGGTCGCCGCGCCCGTCGCCATCAATCCGCTGATCGCTATGGTCGCCATCCTGGCAATCGCCATAGGCGCCGGCGCCTCCGGCGCGCTCAACATGTGGTACGACGCCGATATCGATGCGGTGATGACCAGGACGGCATCCCGCCCGGTGCCGGCGGGCCGCGTCACGCCAGGCGAGGCGTTGACCTTCGGGCTGGTCCTGTCGGTGCTGTCGGTGATGACGCTCGGCGTGCTGGTCAATTGGCTGTCGGCATCGCTTCTCGCCTTCACCATCTTCTTCTATGCCGTCATCTACACGATGTGGCTGAAGCGCTGGACGCCGCAGAACATCGTCATCGGTGGCGCCGCAGGCGCCTTCCCGCCGGTGATCGGCTGGGCCGCCGTGACCGGATCGGTCAGCCTCGAAAGCGTGATCCTGTTCCTGATCATCTTCCTGTGGACGCCGCCGCATTTCTGGGCGCTGGCGCTGTTCAAGTCCGATGACTACGCCCGCGCCGGCATCCCGATGATGCCGAATGTGGCCGGCCAGGCCCCGACGCGCCGGCAGATCTTTGCCTATGCGCTGATCCTGGCGCCGATCGGCGTGCTGCCCTGGGCGCTCGGCTATACCACCGCCGGCTACGGCGTGGTTTCCGCGCTGCTGGGCCTAGGCTTCGTCTGGTATGCCTGGAAAGTGCTGGGCATGGCTGACGGCGACCGCGCGATGAAGCCGGCCAAGGCGCTCTTCGGCTATTCGCTGCTCTATCTCTTCGCCATCTTCGCCGCCTATCTCGTCGACTGCGTGGTCGGGCGCGCCCTCGTCATGGGGGGGATATGATCGTGGCCGACAAGAAGATCGAACTGGTCACGCTCACCGAGCGCCAGCTGAAGGCGCGCCGCAATCGTTCCGCTGCCATCGGCTTGGCGCTGGCCGCTTTGGTCATCATCTTCTACGTCGTCACCATCGCGCGCTTCGGCCACCATGGCGCGAGCCTGACCGGCTCGGGTCTGTTCGGAGGCGGCTGATGGGCGGCGACGTGAGCAAGCCCCGCAAGGTGAACAACGGCATCGTCGCCGCGGTCTGCCTCGCCTTTTTCACCGGCATGGTCGACATGGCCTACGCTGCCGTGCCGCTCTACAAGATGTTCTGCCAGGTCACGGGCTATGGCGGCACCACGCAACGCGCCGAGAAGCAATATGCCGGCCGCGTGCTCGACCGCGACATCACCATCCGCTTCGACGCCAACACCAACGGCATTCCGTGGCAGTTCGAGCCCGTCGCCCGTTCGGTAACGATCAAGATCGGCGAGACGACGCAGGCGCATTACAGCGCCACCAACAAGTTCGACCGCCCCATCACCGGCCGCGCCTCGTTCAACGTGCAGCCGGAAATGGCCGGCGCCTACTTCAACAAGGTGGAGTGCTTCTGCTTCACCGACACGACGCTGAAGCCCGGCGAGACGCTGGACATGCCGGTCGTGTTCTATGTCGATCCAGACATCGTCAACGTGCCGGAACTCAAGGATTTGAAGACCATTACCCTGTCCTACACGATGTTCCCGGTCGAAAAGAAACAGCCGGTCGCTTCGTCGGCGCCGGCCGCTGGCAGCAGCAACAAAATTCCAGATTCCGAAGCAAGCCTCGGGGGTTGATATGGCAGACGCGCACGCAAAACCACACCACGACTACCATCTCGTCAACCCGAGCCCCTGGCCCTTCCTGGGTTCGGTCGGCGCGCTGGTCACCGCCATCGGCGGCGTCTGCCTGATGCAGTATCTGAAGGGCGGCAACTTCCCGGTCTTCGGTCACAACATCGCCAATCCGTGGCTGTTCTTCATCGGCATGATCATCGTGCTCTACACGATGTTCGCCTGGTGGTCGGACACCATCAAGGAAGCGCATGAAGGCTACCACACGCGCGTCGTGTCGCTGCATCTGCGCTACGGCATGATCATGTTCATCGCTTCCGAGGTGATGTTCTTCGTCGCCTGGTTCTGGGCCTTCTTCGACGCCAGTCTCTTTCCCGGCGAGGCAAACCAGTATGCCCGCACCGCCTTCACCGGCGGCGTTTGGCCGCCGAAGGGCATGGAAGTCCTCGACCCCTTCCACCTGCCGCTTTACAACACCATCATCCTGCTCCTGTCGGGCACGACGGTGACCTGGGCGCACCACGCGCTGCTGCATGGCGACCGCAAGGGCCTGGTCAACGGCCTTGTGCTGACCGTCGGCCTCGGCATGCTGTTCACCATGGTGCAGGCCTACGAGTACATGCACGCGCCCTTCGCGTTCAAGGAATCGATCTACGGCGCCACCTTCTTCATGGCGACCGGCTTCCACGGCTTCCACGTCATCATCGGCACCATCTTCTTGGCTGTCTGCCTGGTGCGCGCCATGCGCGGCGACTTCACGCCGAAGCAGCATTTCGGCTTCGAGGCGGCCGCCTGGTACTGGCACTTCGTCGACGTGGTCTGGCTGTTCCTGTTCAGCGCCATCTATGTCTGGGCGTCGAACGGCGCGCTGATCGAAGGCCACTGATAGAGGGCAATTCAGGGAAAGCGCGTAGCGGTTTTCCGGAATTGCTTGGAGCGACGGGCGGCCGCGGCGACGTGGCCGCCTTATCTTTTCAAGCGAAAGGGTCTACGGTGCCGGTATGAGCGAAGACAAGGCGATCTGGCCCCCCATTGACCCGATCTCGGCCGGCCTGCATGGCCGCTGCCCGCGCTGCGGCGAGGGCAAGCTGTTCTCGGGCTTCCTCACCGTCGGCAAGCGCTGCTACAATTGCGGGCTCGACTATTCCTTCGCCGATGCCGGCGATGGGCCTGCGGTGTTCGTCATCCTGATCATCGGCTTCCTCGTCGTCGGCCTCGCATTGTGGATGGAGGTGACGTTCAGCCCGCCGCTTTGGCTGCACTTCATCTTATGGATACCGCTGGCGCTGGTGCTCTGCTTGACGGCGCTGCGCCTGATCAAGGGCGTGCTGATCACCTTGCAGTACTCGAAGAAGGCCTCCGAGGGCAGACTGGAATCCCACGAATGACCGAGGCGACCGGTTCGGCGGCCGGCCGTTCGCGGCCGCGTTCGGCGT
>NZ_RZSA01000218.1:0-7796 GCF_003998075.1 Mesorhizobium sp. M2A.F.Ca.ET.037.01.1.1
CAATGCGCCTTCGTGACCTGGGACAGCTACGGGCGCTTTGCACCGGCCTGGAGGCGGAGAGGAACTTGCCCAGCGCTTCGGCGGAGCGGCGGCCGCAGGGATATTCGAAGCCCTTTGCGTCGTCGCAATATTGCCGGCTCTCCGGCGCGTCGATGCCGTTGAAGCGCACGCGCTGGCCGTGGATCTCGATCGTGTCGCCGTCGATCACCGAGGCGACGCCGGCGATAGATACCGGCCTCGGCTTGATGATGTTCTGCAGGTTGATTTCCGGCAGCGACCCGCTGTTGTGCATGACGAATTGCGTGACCAGGGCCGAGACCGCGGCGACCGTCACAAGCACAAGACGAAGCGGGACGCTTGCCCATCGCCTGGCGCGTGAACGTCGCGAGCCAGTGCGCCGCCGCCACTGGTCAGAGCGATTGTCGTAACGGGACTTGTCGATGCCGATCACGGCGGGCCGCCCGGGCGGCTCTCGGCCGAGCGGCCGCCGCAACGCGATCCGTCCGCCGCCCTGCTTTCATCGGTCGGACAGTTGCCGGTGTAGCCGCCCCCGCCCGAAGCGGGCGATCTATAGCGTTGGATCACAGCGACGCTGCGCTGCCCATCCCCTTCAATATGCGTGTTGTTGCTGTTCGGATTGAACGGATCGACCGTTTGCAGAAGCGCATTGGCATTGTTTGCGTCGCCGGACGCAAGCGTCATCGTATCGTAATTGTTCAAATAGTCGGCAGCACAGCCCGACAACAGCACCACACTCGCTGCGGCAAAATACGATCCTAAATCCACAGAGGTAACCCCCGACCCCGGCTGGCATAATGCTTCATTCGAATTTTGTTGTCGAATCCGAGTTTGGCCGCTTGCCATCCGTGCGAAGCTAAGCAACGTTGACAGCGGGTTTGGATTTTGGGGGGACTATGAAGCGGTTTGTTTTAACCGTCGCTGCAATCGTTTGCATTGCAGGCTGCGCAACGCCACCGGACAAAATAGCGGGCGTGCCCAATGCTGGCCCCTGCACCCAGGCCGACAAGGAGCGCCTGGCGACTCTGACAAACCAGCAGAACAAGGCTGCGAACGGCGACGCGCTTGGCGTCTTCCTCATCGGCGTGCCGGTCGCGTCGATGTCCGGCGGCGACCACGAGACCGAAATCGCCGTGCTGAAAGGACGCTGCGGCCCGCCGAAGACCTGATATTGCGGCTCGCATCAGCGCAACAGCCGCACCGATAACGACTGACGGTCCTAACTAGCGTCACGGCCCCAAGTCCCTATTGCGAAACTGCGCAAGGCGCATATTGTTTGGTTGATCGGGGTCTGCGGTCCAAGGGCCTGAACCCTGGACGCTGTTATTTGGTCGAGGATGGCCGAACTTCAATAGAGCCGTCCGTGGGACAGAGCCATGCAGCACGGGGCCGTGAGTAATGCGGGCATGGGGCGAGGCCAGCGTGGGCCGGCCGACGGCGATATTGTCCGGGAGCAAGCCGTCCTCTTTCGTCTCACCGACCGACTTTACCGGGCCAACGGCCTTGGCGAGATCTACGATGCAGCGCTGGACGCTATATGCGACGCCCTCGGTTCGTCGCGCGCCTCGATCCTGAGATTTGACAGCCACGGCGTCATGAGCTTCGTCGCCTGGCGCTCTCTCTCCGAAGACTATCGCAGGGCTGTCAACGGCCACACACCGTGGACCTGCAATCAGCACGACGCCGAGCCAATCTTTGTCGAGGATATTCGTCTCAGCGGTGAATCCCGGCGGCTCATCGACACCGTCCTTGGCGAGGGTATCCAAGCGCTGGCCTTCATCCCGCTTGCCAGCTCCCGCGAGCTCATCGGCAAGTTCATGGTCTACTATCCAGCACCCCACCGCTTCGGCGATCGTGAACGCGAACTTGCATTGACCATTGCCCGTCAGCTCGGGTTTGCGATCGAACGGGAGCGGGCGGAAACGACAGCAGCGCGACTGAGTGCACTGGTCGAATCCTCGGATGATGCCATCATCGCGACGGATATGGACGGCATCGTCACGGACTGGAATAGCGGCGCCGAGCGCCTCTACGGCTACGGCCGCGAGGAAATGGTCGGACGTCCGCTCATGTTGCTGATACCGCCCGATCGCCAGAACGAGGAGCGGGAGATTCTGGCCCGCATTGGCCATGGAGAGCATGTCGAGCATTTCGAGACCGTTCGCCTGCGCAAGGATGGCAGCAGCATTCCGATCTCCTTGACCGCTTCGCCGATCGCGGACGCGTCCGGCGCAATTGTCGGTGTTTCCAAGATCGGCCGTGACATCTCCGAGCGCCTGCGCGCGCAGGAGCAGCGGGAGCTGCTGCTTCGCGAGATGGACCACCGCGTGAAGAACCTTTTTGCGATCGCAAGGACCATCGTCAATTTGAGCGCGCCAGCCGCAGAAACGCCGGCCGCGCTCGCCTCCACCGTGTCCGACCGCCTCGGCGCCCTCGCCCGGGCGCATGCGCTGACGATGCTCCCCTCGACTGGCCCGTCTGTTCAGGCCGCGACGAGCCTACATGCATTGGTCGCGGCAATCCTCGAGCCATACCGCCATGGAACCGACGAGCATCCCCGCTTCGCGATCAGTGGCATCGATATGCCGGTGCCTTCAGCGATGATCACGCCGCTTTCTCTCCTGCTACACGAATTCGCCACCAACGCTGCCAAACATGGCAGCCTCTCGGCAGCCGCCGGCTCGATAGAGATCGCCTGCTCGAACACTGACGGCAAGGTGACTGTCCAATGGCGAGAGGTCGGAGGACCACCTCCGATCGCAACCGAAGACGAAGGATTCGGCAGCCGCTTGATCCGCGCCGCGGCGAGGGAGCTTGGCGGAGTCGTGCGAGATTGGGACGCCGCCGGAATTGTGCTCGAGATCACGATCGATAGTGAAAGATTCTCGGCCTGATGTCCTAGCCGCTTGTCGGGGCAGCAGCTCCAGCGGGCGCTCAGCGAAATCGAGTTGGCGTTGGAACAAACGCGACAGCCTCTGTTTGCCCTCAGGCACAATTCAGTGCGTTGGAGGACATGGGCCGGCATTGCCTTAGCGTATTTGCAGCAGCCACTGGAATTGCGCAAACTGTATCGGGAAGTCGCGGGCAAGATACCGAACCACCTTCGGATTTTCCAGGATCCGGCCCAGATAACCGTGAGCCGCGACGAGGCCGAGAGCCCGAACACCATGGGTGGCTACGGCGTTTAGAAACTCATGGCTCACTTCACCAAATTCAGCCTCCATCGATGTGACTTGAGCAGCCTTGATGCCGTGGAACCGCTTCCGCCGCGATGAGGGATCGGCAAGCTGTGATCGCGGCGTTAGTGCGACAAGGGTCTTGGCAAAGTCGGCCCTCACACTACCCAAGGCGAGCATGATCTTTGCCATCTCAACCTGCCTTTCGAAGCTAACCTCGCGCAGGTAAGAAAAGATGATCGAAGGAACAGGGCAGTTTTCGAGCAAGCCGAGAGCGTCGGCGCAAATTCCTTCAATTTGGCATGCTGCAAGCGGGCGCTCCGCCCTTATCAGCGCGAGGTGGGACGGTGGGATCGTTTCCATCAGCATGCTCGGCATTGTCTCGATCCCCTCGCTCTTCAGCAACTCTCGAAATGCTTTAACGGTCATCAATTGGCGCATAGCCTGGGCTGTTCTGTCCCAGTGCTTTCGCAGTTCGTTCGTCGTCGTCACGAAGTGACGCATTCGCATGCGTTCATGGATAAAGTTTCTCAGCAAAACGTACCCGCGCAGAGGGTTCGACGGCTCAGGTGCATGCTTGAGACCGGCGAAATGGCGACCAGTGCCGGCGATACCGCGATGGAGCTGACGCATCGTTGGGGGGAGGATTTGATCAGGCGCACGTCTGGCCATGGCCACCAGGATATCCAGTGTCGCAAACACGAAGGAATCTATCGGGCAGCCATTTTCTGCCTTGAGGACGTGGAAGACATGGTTCGCCTCATGCCCCGGCAAAACGAGGAAGTCGCGTATCGCAGCATCGCCAGGCTGCATCCTGATCAATACCGACAAGTCAGCACCCGCGAATCTCCTTCTTCTGAACGCCCAGCGCGGGTATCCATGCCGTGAGAGGCGACAGCGCGCGATCCAGATCGCAACCGTGAATTCGCCGTTTACTGTGACCAGCTTGCTGTCCGGGTCATATCGAGCCGAACCGCCCGCGTCCTCTATAGCTGCTACTAGCTCTTCGACGACTTCGTGCCTGCGGTCACGAAGATCAACATTTACGCTTATATATTCGTAGTTGCGCGGAGGCTTATATCCGATCCGGCGATATACCTCGGCGAGTGTCCGGAAGCGCCGTTTCAATCGGGAGCTCGAGGGACAACCGCGGGCGGCGTTGATTATCCTCTCCGACAGCGCTCCTTTCCTTTTGAGAAGTTTGGCCAAGGGAACCAGCATCTGATTGTCGGTCATACGGAACAGACGCGCCTTTGCCTCAACCTGGGCACGATCGAACAGCTCGGAGCTGACAATTGGCGCGGATGCATTCTCGACGCGGATCCAGGCGCTGGCGGGATTGCGGATCCGCTGACTTGTCAGCCTGCTGCTAGAGCGGTTCCAGATGACGTTGCCGATGTATTTCTCATGCGTCAGTACCGTCTTCACCGAACGGATCGACCAGGGCCGGCCGTGATCCGTCACCATCCCGCGGGCGTTGAGCGCGTTGGCGATCTCCCTCTTCGTCTTTCCCTCGTTTACAAATTGGTCGAATATCCATCGGACCGTCTCAAGCTCCTCGGGTGGACCGAGCACTCTGACCACTCGGTCCGAGACAAGGCTTTTCCACTCTTTTCGCTTCAGGATGCCTTTGGGTTCACCTGACTGGTCCACCAACAGACGCCGGAAACCATAGCCCGGCGGCCCGCCTACGCGGAATCCCATTTGAACGATCCGGCTCTGGCCGATGAAGCACCTCTGCGAAAGCATGCGACTGTACTCGGCCGCCATCGTCCTCTTGATAGCTTTGAGCACGTCAGAGCCCATGGTTCCGTCATTTGCGAACTGCTCGGCGCAAAATTCGATCCGCACTCCGGCCGACTGGCATCTATATTCGTAGGATGCGCTTTCATCGACGTTTTGAAATCGACCCCAGCGACTGACGTCATAGACCACTACCGTCTCAAAATCTGCGAACCCGTTTTCCACGTCGAACAGCAGCTTCTGTAAGCCCGGGCGCCCTTGAAGACTGAGCCCGCTGCGGCCCGGATCCTCATATGTCGCAACAATGTCGTACCCCATGATGCCCGCGTAACTGCGGATCGCATCCTTTTGGTTCTCAAGTGAGTAGATTTGCTGATCGGTGGACATGCGAAGATATTGAGCCGCACGGCCTCGTCGCCTCGCTGTTGGAGGATCGTGGGCCGCTGCAGACTTGTCCATCGCCTTGCACCGTCGTGCTGGTGCTTTAAACTAGCGGTCGATCACCTAGCGGCAAGGGATCAGAATGCGCCAATACATCGGACTGATCCATAAAGAGGAAGCCAGTGACTACGGGGTGTCTTTCCCCGACCTTCCCGGTGTCGTTACGGCCGGCGCAAGTTTCGACGAGGCGCGCGAGTTAGCCGAACAGGCTCTCGCCTTTCACATTGAAGGCCTGATAGACGATGGCGAGGCCGTCCCAGAACCTAGCTCTCTTGAGCAGATTATGGAGGGCGTCGACAATCGGGAGCTCACAACCATCTTGGTCCCATTGAGGACCCCCTGAAGGGTTACGGCGGCAGTGCCGCCCTTTCCCGTTTGGCAACCATTGCCTTCAACCGCCGAGAAACCCTGATTCAGTTCGTGAGCGGGCTCTGCCGCCGTTCCGCCGCAATGCGACCGCACTCGGGCTTTGTTCGCCCCAGCAGACACCCGGGGCTTCAGAGGAGTTCGAGTGATGTTTATCAAGAAGGCCATTCTGGCGGTGCTGATGACGGTGGCACTTGCCGGCTGCGAGACGCAGACCGAAGGCCAGCAGCGGGCTACCACCGGCGCATTGGTTGGCGGCGCAGGCGGCGCGCTTGTCGGCCAGGCGATCGGCGGCAACACCAAGTCGACGGTGATTGGCGCCGCGAGCGGCGCGCTGCTTGGCGCCGTTGTCGGCTCAGCCACCACCCCGCAGCGCCGCGGCGAGCAGCTCTGCCGCTACCAGGACCGCTACGGCCGCATCTACACCGCCCCGTGCGACGACCGGTATTACAACGGCGATTATTGATCGTGCCGGTTCTTCCTTCTCCCCGTTAGCGGACCTCGTTACGGGGAGAAGGTGCCCTCTCGTTCCCGCAGGCCAGGGAAGACTGGTGGACACATTCCACTAGCGTGCGCCGCAAAAAGTTTCTTGTGCGACGCACAATCAATGCGTAGATGAATTGGGCGACGTTGGCGGGTTCGGGATAACCGGAGAGCGGTTTGAGACCTGAGACAACCCACTTCGACGCCTTGCACGGCTTAAGAGGCATCGCCGCTGTTCTGGTGATGCTTGGTCATTTCCGCGAGCTGACGGCGCAGCATCTTGATCTGGCCCCGTCAGGCTTTCTCGCCGTCGACCTGTTCTTTCTGCTGAGCGGCTTCGTGATCGCCCACGCCTATGACGACAAGTTCCGGAAAGGCATGTCTTTCCGGGAATTCGCGGAGGCCCGCATCGTCAGGCTCTACCCGTTATATTTCGCCGGCATCGGCATTGCCATGGCCGGCGTGGGAGCGACCATCGCGATGCACGGGCTAAGCTCGTATTCGCGGCTGGATTTGCTTGCGAGCCTTGCGTTTTCCCTGCTTTTCCTGCCGACGCCGCCGTCGCTTTCAGTCGGTCCAGATTTGCTTTTTCCGTTGAACGGTCCGGCTTGGTCGCTTTTCTATGAACTTGTCGCCAACGCGGTTTTCGCCGCGCTGGCCCTGAGGCTCGCTCGCCGCTCGCTGGCCGCTATCTTCAGCCTTGCTTTCCTGGTGCTGGCGCTAATGGCCTGGCAGGGCTTCAGCCTGGGCGGCGGCGCTCATTGGGACGGCACGATCGCGGCTCCCGCCCGGATCGCCTTTTCCTTCTTCCTCGGCGTTTATCTGCGGCGATATGCGACCGGGGTCAGCCGGGATGGCAATCTCTACATGCCCATCCTGCTGGCGCTTTGCGCAGGACTGATGATCTTCCGGCCCGCCGGAAACGCGCAATTATACGACCTGGCGATGATAGTGCTGGTCTGGCCCTGGCTTGTTCTCATGGCTTCCCGCTTGCGGCTCTCGGGCTTCTGGCGCGCGATCGCCCTGTTCTCCGGCAACATCTCCTACGCCATCTATGCGCTTCACACGCCGCTGATCAGGATCGTGAACATCCTAGACGAATCCGTCACTGGAACCTTGCGGAACCAGCACGGCCTGCCATTCGTCGTGGGAACATCCATTCTCGTCATCGCGGTCGCTGCATTCGCGCACTACGTTTACGACAAGAATGCGCGGACGCTGCTGCGGCATCTGCTTTCACTGCGGCGCGCACGCGAGGAAGTGACGCAATTCTAAATTAGCCGAGGTCCTGCCGCATCGGCGGCGATCGGACAACGCGCCAGATCAGCGATGTGCAGCCGTTTGCTGATGCTACTCGGCGGGACTTGGCTCAAGCGCTGGCTCCTTACGTGCGAACCGGCGCAACACCACGCGTCCGAGTTGCTGCCCGGGCATCTCGATGAGCCTGTAGGTCAAGAAGGACAGAAGACAAACTACCGGCAGCACGACCGCCAGCACGATGGCGAAGCGCAGCGGCGCGCCGAGGCCGTCGCCATAACGGGTAATCACGAAGGCCGCCACGGGCTGCAG